>NZ_JBWOPL010000022.1:0-34662 GCF_056451265.1 Rhodocaloribacter sp.
ATCGGAGCGAGCGGAGCGGAACGGCTTGCCGAAAGGCGGGCCGGGAAGGCTGCGCTCCTGAAACCGCAGCGGGCTGAAACAATGATACCCGTGGCGCGGAAGCCGTGTGCCCATGCGGCGGACGACGTGGTTTCGGGCAACCGAAGCTGCGGAAGCCACCCTGCCTGATCAACAGAACAGGCGGGAGAGACGGACCTCCCGCACTGGTCCGAATCAAACACTTCGGTGTGCGGTTCGAGCCAGGGGAGGTCATCGCGTTGAGGAAATCATAGAGCTGCCCATGTCGTGGGCGGCTTTTTTTTTACCGTTTGCTCGTCGAACGCCCGAAGGCCCCAACGCCCTTTGCAACCCATCCGGGTCGGCGGCATAGAAGCCGGGGCTTTTCCTTTCCACGAACCGTCCCCCTCATGTCCGCCCGGGACCTCGCCGCTCAGGTGACCGCCGTCGTCATCAACTACCAGACGCCCGACCTGCTGGAGACGGCCGTCCGCTCCTTCGGCGAGGCCTATCCGGACGTCCCGCTGGTCATCATCGACAACGGCTCGGCGGACGATTCGCGCGCGCGCATCGAGGCGCTCCGGCGGGAAGCGTCCGGCCCCGTCGAAGCCTGGTTGCTCGAAGAGAACATCTATCACGGCCCGGCCATGCATCGGGCCATGGAGCGCATCCGGACGCCGTACGTCTACTTCTTCGACAGCGACACGGAGACGAAGCGCGCGGGTTTTCTGGAGCCGATGCGCGAGGCGCTGGCGGAGAAGGATCATCACTACGCCGCGGGACACGTGGTGACGGTGAACCGGCGAGGCTTCGCTGATCCGAAGGGCAAGATCCCCGTCCCGGCGAGCGCCTACATGATGCTCAAACGGGCCGTCTATCATCGGCTGCCCCCTTTCATCCACCACGGCTTGCCCGTTTTGGAGAATTGCGCCGCGGCGGCCCAACAGGGCTATGCGATCCTCGAGTTTCCCATCGAAGACTACGTCGTGCACTTCGGGCGCGGCACCGCCGAACGGTACGGGTACGGCCTCGGCCTGCGCAGCCGCCTCGACTATTTGCTGAACAGACTCGGCCTGTGAATCCGGCGCCGGAGGTCGGCGGCGGCCCCGGACGCTCACCCGAGGCGCGCCGGGAGGTCGTTCCGGTCGTGGAAGTGGACGACGGTGGCGTCACGGCTGCCGGCAACCCGGTCGTTGCGTCTGCCGGCAGCGGCGGTGTGGAGGCGAGCTTTCCGTAGAGCCGGGGGCCGGGTTCCTCATGCCGTCGCTCGGGTAGCGCAGTCGGGTCCGGCTGCGGGATTGGTTTGTTAAGATAGTGTTAAGATGATGAAATGCCTTGAAATATATCGAGGGGGGGGGGTATTGTTGGCTAAGCAAATGGCATAATCACACTCTAAACTTCATGCAGTTATGACGAAGTTGGAAATTCAAAAACATGAAACGATCTATCTTGGATGGCTGGTTTTTGTGAGCATGATTTTGTTCACGCTTTGGTATGGCGCTCTAAATACAGAGGCGGCTCAGTCTTGTCATGGCGATTGCATCTTTCTAAATTGTCCGGATACCGGAAGTGAAGTATGCGCGTCACATTTGTGTGAAACGGGATGGACGTATTGTATGGAGTGGAGTACAGAGTAAGAGGGGTGCTTTAATCGTTGCATTTTTGATTTGATTTAGGGGGCAAGCTAATGAAATATCTCAAATTGCTGTTCTTGCTTGGAGCTTTCGTGGGATTCATGTTTACAATTTGGGATGGAGGGACGACTGCGAAAGGTGCAAGTTCGTCTTATTGCCACAGTGATTGCGTTTTTCTGAATTGTCCGGATACCGGAACCAAAGTATGTGCTGCTCATTATTGTGAAAGTGGCTGGACATATTGTATGAGAGGCGTGCAGTAGAGAGGTGCATGACAAACCGCATCTCTTTTGTATTCTTTATTGGGATCATGTTGCGCGATTCTTGAAGTCTTGCGCGATCCGGAAGGTTTTACGTTTTTATGCGGTTGCACTGAACGTTGTCGAACATTTTGAGATGTCATGTCGAATAGAATTATGAAGATTGTTGTAACCGTGATTGCAATTCTGCTGGTCGTTACGGGGGGGGTCGTGTTTCTGAGCAAGGAAGACGCATTAATCAGTCACAAGGACCCGGCAATCAAGCATGCTGTGCTCGCGCAAACGCACCGGGAACGGGTCTGGTCCGAATGGAACTATCGGCCGGCGGAAGCAGGCAAGGCGTTTCGGGATTCGCTTCTGAATCCTTTGATCGTGAAGATTTACGGGGAGCACGTCTACGTCGCCGATCACGGTGACATGAAAGTCAAGCGGTTCAGCCTCGACGGGGAGTTTCTGAATGCCATTGGCAACGGGGTTGGAGAAGGACCGGGAGAGTTCGGCAACATTACGGATTTTTACGTAAGGGGCGAGGATATCTGGATCGTGAGCTTGCGCTCGCGGAACGTCTCGCGGTTCAACGTTGACGGAACGTATCGGTCGCGTTTCCTCACCTCGCCGGGCGCGCTCCGGATCGCGGGGCTTGCCGAGCATCTCGTGATGATGATGATGGGCAGTCCCGAGTTGTTTCAGGAAGTGGATACGACCGGTCGCGTGTTGAAGACCTTTGGAGACATCGTCACGGATCAACGGGTCAACTTTCTGGCCCTCCAGGGGACGCTCGGGTCGCTGGAAGACGGCGGTTTCGTTTACGTTCCCGAATACGCGGGTTATCTCTACCTGTTTGATCGAGCCGGTGAGATCGAGAAAGTCGTGCAGACTATAGACCGCATCCCATTCCCGGGGACGACGTCCCGGCAGACCGATTCCGGGATAGCTTTTCGAGCGCCCGAGAGCGACGTGGTGTTCGGTATGGTCAACGTCGACGCGGGGGTGCTCTACGAGCTTGTCTACTTCAAGAAAAGCACTCTGGAGGAGCGTTATTCCGTTCTGGATCGATATGATGCCTCCAGCGGCGCTTACCTGAGTACGTTTCGCCTTCCGGTCAGGAGCATCGATGCGCAGGTTCACGGCGACCGGATCTACTGTCTGTCGAAGGGAGAAATCGTCGTGTTCGAGCGCGAGTAAGGGAGCGCCGGTCCTTACGGAGTCCATCTGCGGAACAGAGTCGGCCTGTGAATCCGGCGCCGGAGGTCGGCGGCGGCCCCGGACGCTCGCCCGAGGCGCGCCGGGCGAGGAAGTTCCCGGTTTCGGTTCGAGGGGTAGCGGGCCTGCGGCCTGTTTCGCGAACGAACCGCTGCGAAGTCGTTCGAACTAGGCCTCGAAGGTTTCCGTGATGGCGAGTTGAATGGTGTTCAGAAACGTGTTGATCCGGCGCAGGAGCCGACGGTTCGCCGTGGTGCGGGTGCGGGCCGTCTCGGGCAGCATGATGGCCGATTCCACGATGTGGTCGCGGAAGAACATGGTGGCCTGAAGGGCTTCGGAGAGGCTCATGCCCGTCTCTATGGCGCTTTCGGCATAGACGCGCCCGAGCGCCCGGGCCTCTTCGAGCAGGTCGGCGCCGTCGTCGTCTTCCATCGAGATGAACTGCATCATCAGCCCCATCACCCGTTGGCCGAGGAGGCGTTTTTCTTCCCGCTCGCGCTCGTTGAGTTCAGAGAGCCAGCGTTCGTCCCGGTGCTCGGCGATCTCGGCGCGGGTGTGCGAGAGCGCCCGCTCGGCCAGCGTCTTGCCCGTGTCCTTCCCGCCGGTCCCTCCCGTGCGTTGTTCCCGCATCTGCTCGACCGCCGAGCGCGGGAAGCGCCGGTGCCCCCCCGGCGTGATCACCACCGGGATCGAGCCCTGATCGGCCCACCGTCGGAGCGTGGTCGGATGAATACTCAGCCGCTCGGAGGCCTGCTTCAACGTGAGGAGGGGGTCTTTCGGTGCGGATGGCTTAGACATGGATAACCTTGCGAGGTTTTGAAACTGCATAATCCTGCGCAAAGATAGGCCTGCAATGCGTGGAAATCAGCCCACAGTCCTTGAATTTCTCCGGGACAATGCGCGTGGCGGGCAAGGCGTCATCGCGGAGCGAGGAGGGTGACGGTGCGGGTGTGGGCGCGGGGTCCGTCGGTGAGGCGCGAGACCGGCGAATACGCCGGGGATCTCTGCCCGCAACGGAGCGTCTCTATACGACGTCGGCGCTACCCACCAGACCTCACCGACCATGTCACTTGAACGCATTATCATGGACCCCGCGATCTGCCACGGCAAACCCTGTGTGCGGGGATTGCGCTATCCTGTCGAGACAATCCTCGAATTGCTCAGTTCGGGTATGACGCCTCGGGAAATCCTGGCCGACTACGAAGACCTTGAGCATGAAGATATTCTGGCGGTGCTGGCCTATGCGGCGCGGCTCAGCCAGATCAAACGCGTGCAAGCGGTAGCCGCATGAAGTTTCTGGTCGATGCCCAGCTCCCCCGTCGGCTGAGCCTGCGGCTTTGCGCGATCGGTCATGATTCCATACATACGCTGGATTTGCCGCTGGGCAACCGGACGCCGGATCGAGTGATTGAGCAGCTATCGATGAGCGGCGAGCGCGTCGTGATTACGAAAGACGCCGACTTTGTCAATTCGCTGATCGTGCAGGGCGTGCCCTACAAGCTGTTGCTCATCTCCACGGGCAATATTACGAACTCCGAACTAGAGCATCTTTTTTTTCGAAATCTCGAAGCGATGGTTGCCGGGTTTGCCACGCATGATTTTATCGAAATCGATCGCGAAGCAATTCGTTTTCACTTTTGAGGTTCAGGGGCGGCACTTCGGGCAAAGAAAGCGTGTCGCCGATTCGGATGAGAGCGGGGCGTCATCGCGGAGCGAGGAGGGTGACGGTGCGGGTGTGGGCGCGGTGTCCGTCGGTGAGGCGGAGAAAATAGATGCCGGGTGCGAGCCCGGAGGCGTCGAAGGCGAGGTCGTGTGTGCCGGCAGGGAAGGAGCGGTCGAGGAGGCGGCGCACGCGGCGGCCCCGGGCGTCGAAGAGGTCGAGGCGGGCGGGAGCCGGAGCGGCAAGCGTGAGCCGCACGCGGAAGACCTCCGCCGCCGGGTTGGGATAGACGGCGGCGATCTTCGTGCGCCTCGCCGCCTCCGGCGCGGTTTCGGCGGCGACCACGAGCACCTCCTCGCCGCGAAGGATCCATCGGTCGGGGTCGAAGGTGAGGCCGGTGGGCCGGGCGTCGACGTGGAGCGTCACGGTCTGTCTGCGCGCGTCGTTGACGACGGTGAAGCGCCGCTCGCCCGCCTCCGTCGCCACGGCCAGCGTGACGGGCATCTCGAAGACCTCGACCGATGAGGCGGGCGCCGTCTGCGTCTGCGTGATCTCGACCGTCATGTCATAGCCGTCGCCCGCCGCGCGCGCCGACCAGCCGACCTCATAGACCGGCTCGCCCGTGCCCTCGGTCACCCATTGCCGGAAGAATGCGCCGAGGTCGAGGCCCGAGACGGCTTCGGCCACCCGCTCGAAGTCGGCGGTGACGGCGGCGCCGTACCGGACGGCGTCGTCGTCGGCATAGCTCCGCAGGATCTCGCGGAAGACCTCCTCACCCGTGATGCCGCGCAGCATCCGAAGCACCATGGCGCCCTTGCTGTAGACCCGGCTGTGGGCGAAAAGGTTGTAGATGTCCGTGGTGTCCTCGACGACGAGCGTGCCCTCGGCGGTCAGCGCGCGTCCGTAGTAGAGATCGAAGATCTGCTCGTACGTGCCGGGGAAGCGGGCGGCGCGGGCGTTCCAGTACAGCAATTCGGCGTAGGTGGCAAAGCCCTCGTTGAGCCACAGATGCGGCCACGTGCGCAGCGTCACGGCGTCGCCGAACCACATGTGGCCGAGCTCGTGCGTCACCAGCCCGACGCCGCCCCCGCCCATCGAGCTCATCGTCTGATGCTCCATCCCCCCGCCGAAGGTGACGTGGGCATGGCCGTATTTTTCTTCGGAAAAAGGATACGGGCCGAACCAGTATTCGAGCACGGGCAGCACGTCGAGGACGTTCTTCCACCCGCTGAAAGCGTCCCCGCCTTCGTACACGTCCGTGCCCCGATACGCATAGTGAAGGATAGGGAGAGATAGCGTGCCAAATTCATTTGCGAGGCTGTCGGGACGGACGTACGTGTCCTCCGTCACGTCGTAGACGCCGGCGGCGAGCGAGACGAGGTACGTGGCGATGGGGTAGCGGGAGCGCCAGTCGTACGTGACCGTGCCGTCGGCGTTGGGCGTCTCGGCCACGAGCAGCCCTTCCGAGCCAACGCGCATCCCCCCGGGCACGGTCACGGTGACGCGCACCGAGTCGGCCTTGTCGGACGGATGGTCTTTGCACGGCCACCAGTTCCGCGCGCCGTAGGGTTCGCTGAGCGTCCACGCATACGGGTCGCCGTTGGCGAGCGTGCCGAAGACGAACGTGCCGAAGCCGGTCTGCGCGGGGAGGCCGTGCTCGTACACGTCCACCGCCACGGGCGCGCCGTCGTCGAGCGGGGCGGGGAGGGCGATCGCGAGCGCGCCGCCGGCGTGGGTGAAGGCGAGCGGCGCGCCTTCCGCCGAAAGCACCGAATCGACCGTCATCGCGTCGTCGAAGTCGAGCGTGAGCGTGGTCATCGGCGCGCCCGCCACCCGGCCCTCGACGCGCGTATGGCCGGAGACGTTCTCGGGGTCGAAGCGGACGTCGAGCGTGAGGTGATAATACGTGGCGTCGAAGTTGGGGCTCGCGAGGGAGCCGCGTTTGCCGGGGGCGAACGCAAGCGGGGCGCGGTTCCTCGCCTTCGCCGCCGCGCACTGAGCGGCGCCGTCGCGCGCGTCCGTCGCGGGCTGCGCCGTCGCCGCTCCGGGCGTCGCCGCGAGGAGCATCGCGCCGAGAAGCGCGGAAGCTATGCGCATCGTCTTCAGACTCACCGATACCGTCCGGGCAGATCGTCGTCGTCGAGGTCGTCGTCCTCGTCGAAGGAGCCGAGCGACGAGAGCATCGAGCCCATCATGTCGGAGAAGGTGTGGGCCTTGTCGAGGAGGTCCTGGCCGCTGAGCGAGTGCTGGTGGAGCGCTTCGAGGAATTATAATCTCCATAACCAGTCAGGGTGAAAATTATAGCGGCGGTCATAGACCTTGATACCGTGTGAGAGTTTGCCGCCATCCACCCGGAAACTCGTTCCCATGCTCTGCGTGGGAACGCCCCTCGGGGACGCTCTGCGTCCCATGCTCCGGCGGTCAATCCCGGTCCTCGTGCCCTTCACCGGCCATAGATCCCTCGCCTCTGCCCTTCGGGCTGCGCTCGGGAGGACGATCTTTTCGGATGGGAGAAGATTCATGGCGTGGCGTTTCACGTGCATCGATGCGACGGCCGTCCTTTTCAGGTTACCGGTATCAACTCCTGTGACCAACGCTGTAATTCGAGTGGTTGTCAACAAAAAAATTTCCAGGGAATTTTGACTTGACGAGAATTATATATATATATTGAGATTGTGAATGATATCATTATGGAGGTCGAATCGTTAAGGTAATCACGCTAATCAATCCTTTGTGTCTCCGCCATGAAAAAGTTAAAGAAATCAATCCTGTTGGTGTCGTTAACGGGGATAATGGCCGTTCTTCCCTTTGAATTCAGTCTGTTCGGAAACGACGTAAAGCTCGTCGAACACGCATGTGCGGCTCCGGATGGATGTTCCTGCCGAAAGAAGATAGGTCAAATCTGCAACATGGACAGTGGTTGGCAAATTGACTATGAGTGTGTGCAGGTTCAATAGCCGTGCGCTTCCGTTCAAAGTTGGGTGGACGTTCCGTTCCGGGGAGCATTGGGCATACGATGACAAGACTTGTCCGTTTCGTCGTGTTGGGTGTGGCGCTATGGGGATGCCGGGGTGGAGAGCACGGCAAGGCGACGGAGGGGACGACGCGTTCGTTTTCGTACGAGGTCGATGCGCTTCCCTTGCTGGCCGGGCGCGTCCTTAATGCCGCCGAAGCGCTTGCGGAGCCGGCAGACCTGCGGCGGGTCGGACCGTTCCTCGTGGTAGCCGATGCCTACGGTGCGCCCCCCGTGCACGTCATCGATGCGCGCGACGGCAGCTACGTGGATTCGCTCGGCACGCAAGGCGAGGGACCGGGAGAGTTCCGGCGCGTCTGGTCTTTCGACACGGCTCCGGGAAGCCCGGAGTGCTGGATCTACGATGTTCGGTTGCTTCGGCTGACCCACGTGAACCTGAGGGCTTATCTCGAAGATCGCTCTCTCCGTGAGGCAAGGCAAGTTGTGCCAGCGGGCGGAGGGTTGCCCATGAGTCCTTTTTGGGTGAACGACACGCTGCTCGTGAGTCCGGGACTGATCGGCGGGGGGCGCTTTGCGCGGTATGACGCCCGGGGGCGTCTCCGCGACGTCGTCGGCGAGATGCCCGTCGCCCCCGAGGGGATCGCCCCGCCGCTGTGGATGAACGCCGTTCGCGGGGAAGCGCGGCCCCGCCCGGATCGTTCCCGCATAGCCCTCGTGATGAACCACGCCGACCGCCTGCAGATCTATTCTCCCTCGGGGCGGCTCCTCGCCGAAGCCGTGGGGCCGGAAGGTTACCCGCCCGCTCCTCCGGGGAACGATCAGCGAAACGCCTACATCGACCTTGCCGCGACGCCTTCTTTCATCTTCGGATTGTATTCGGGCGCGCCTTCGGGGGAAGAGGACAGCAACTTCGGAACCCTCGTTCACGTCTTCGACTGGGACGGAAACTTCCTCGCTGCTTTTCGGCTCGACGCGCCCGCGCTGGGCATCGAGGGGGACGAAGAAGCGGGCGTCCTTTACGCCACACGTCACGCGCCGTCCGTGGCCGTCGTGCAATACGCACTGGACCTTCCCAAGAGCGCGGCGGGCGGGCGATGAACCGCATGAAGGCGACGTCTCACCGATAGCGTCCGGGCAGATCGTCGTCGTCGAGGTCGTCGTCCTCGTCGAAGGAGCCGAGCGAGGAGAGCATCGAGCCCATCATGTCGGAGAAGGTGTGGGTCTCGTCGAGGAGGTCCTTGCCGATGAGCGAGTGCTGGTGGAGCGCTTCGAGGACGAACTCCATGGCCGAGGCCGTCTCGGCGGGCGCGGACGGTTGGGTGTGTCGGCGGACCGTCTCGCGCAGGCCGTCGACGGCGTCGAGCGCCTGCACGTACTCGGTGAAGGGCATCTCCGGGCGGAGCGTGACGCGCCGCCCTCCGGCGAACCACGCGAGGACCTTTGCGTACGGCGCGCGCCCGGCTTTCTTGTCCGAAGGGTCGGGGAAATACCGCGCGAAGATGGCCTTGACGGCGCGGCCGATGAGCAGGCGGGCCACGTTCTGCGCGCCCTCCTGCTCGCCTTCGTAGACGAGCTCGACCTTGCCCGTGACGGCGGGCTCGACGTGCACGAGGTCGCTCAGCCGCACCGTCGTCTCGGCCTCGCCGCAGAGGAGCGCCCGCCGTTCGGCGGCGGAGATGAGGTCTTCGAGCGCCGCCCGCGTCATGCGCGCGGACACGCCCGACTTCTGGTCCACGTATTCGCTCTCACGCGCCTCGAAGGCGATCTGCTCGATGATCTCGCGGAAATAGTGCGGCACGTGCACCGTTGCGCCGAGGCCGTCGCGTTTTTGCCACGCCTCCTGCTTCGTGATGGCGATGCCCGTCTCGAGGGTCTTCGGATAGTGCGTCAGGATCTGGCTGTCGATGCGGTCCTTGAGCGGCGTGATGATGTTGCCCCGGTTCGTGTAATCCTCCGGGTTGGCCGTGAAGATCATCAGCACGTCGAGCGGGAAGCGGATGTTGAAGCCGCGAATCTGGATGTCCTGTTCTTCCATGATGTTGAGCAGGCCCACCTGGATGCGGGGCTGGAGGTCGGGCAGTTCGTTGATGGCGAAGATGCCCCGGTTCAGGCGCGGGATGATGCCGAAGTGGATGACCTCCTCGTCGGCATAGGTGAGGCGGTGGTGCGCCGCTTTGATCGGGTCGATGTCGCCGATGAGGTCGGCGATGGTGGTGTCCGGCGTGGCGAGCTTCTCGCCGTAGCGCTCGTCGCGGTGGATCCAGGCGATGGGCGTCTCGTCCCCTCTCTCGGCGACGAGGTCGCGCGCGTATTTCGAGAGGGGGGCGAAGGGGTCGTCGTTGATCTCGCTGTCGGCGACGATGGGGACGTATTCGTCGAGCAGGCTCGGGATCATGCGGATGATGCGGCTCTTGGCCTGCCCGCGAAGGCCGAGGAGGATGAAGTCGTGCCGCCCGAGGATGGCGTTCTGGATCTGCGGGATGACGGTGCGATCGAAGCCGAAGATGCCGGGAAAGACGTCCTCGCCGCGCCGGAGTCTGGCGATGAGGTTCTTCCGGAGTTCGTCCTTCACCGGGAGGGGTCGATAGCCGGAAGCCTTCAGTTCACCGAGCGTTCGGAGGCCGGTGAGCGGAGGATCGATGCGCTGCGTGGTCATGCCGTCCTCGGTCGCGGTTCATAGGGTAGGATAGCACGCGAGGTCTACGCGGCTGTTCCCCGTTCGTGCCGTTTCGTTGAGGAGCCCCGGCGTGCGTTTCGGGGCGTCACTCCGGCGGCGTCCAGCGGTAGAGATCGAGCGTGGGCGCGGGTCGGATCGCGACGACGGCGATCTCGAAGGCGCGCCCGTCGCGGCGCACGGCGAGATCGGCGGGATAGTATTCCTGGTTGAAGGCGGGGTTCGCCTGGGTGAGGACGCGGCGAAGGCGTCCGGCGTGATCGTAGACGTCGATGCGGAGCCAGCCGGGGCGCATGTTGAGGACGAAGAGGCGCGCGCCCGAGGCGGCGGCGGAGGAGGTGAGCAGGGGCGGCTCGTGCGTCTCGCCGAGGAGAAAGAGGCGGCTGCGGGCGAGCATGGGCGAGTCGAAGCCGGCGAGCGCGAGTGTGTCGAGGCGTCCCTCGGGGGTGAGCACGTCGATGACGGGGCGGAAGCCGGAGAGGCTCAGGAGCGAGTCGCCCCAGAAGCGGAGCATCCCGGCATAACGCCAGTGCGGGCCGGTGAGCGCGTGCCGCTCGGCGATGCGCCCGCGCGCGTCGAGACGGGCGAGGTAGCCTGCGAAATTTGGACCGAGCGCCTTGAAGAAGAGCGCCGAGTCGGAGGCGGCCATGTACTGAAGTGCGCCGCGCGGGGGCAGGTCCTCCGGTGTGGCGAGCGTGCGCCGCACCGCGCCGCCGGCCACGAAGGCGAGGCGGCGGGCCGTGGGGTTGAAGACGAGGAGCGTGTCGCCGCGCCACCCGGCCAGATACGGGTACTCGAACGCCTCGTCCGTGATCTCCTCGACGAACGCGCCGTCGTCGCCGAAGACGAAGACGCTGTTCCGTTCCGTGTCGCCCACGTAGAGCCGTCCCTCGGGGCCGAAGAAGAGGGTGCGGGGGTGCATCATCGGGGCGTCCTCCGGCGGCGCGGCCGTCCACACGAGGCGGAGCGTGTCCACCGGCGTCTCGGCGGCGAGGGCGCGCGAGAGCGAGTCCACCGGCAGCAGCGCCCGCGACTCGGAGCGGCTGCACGAGTGGGGCAGGCACCCGGCCAGGGAGAGCAGGAGGAGCAACAGCGCCGGCGCGCTCAGAGACGAAAAGGAGGCGAAAGGTCGGGGAGAAGACGGCATCGTGCCCACGCGGCAAAGGTCGGTTCGGAAAAGACCTGTAAACGAACAGTCGCCATGGGGTTTCTCGCCGATGCGGCGGCGCAGGCGTTTTTTCGTCGGCTTCACATCGCGTCGATGGACAAGGGGACCGGTGCGGGCAGCCGCATCTTCCGCCGGAGGGCCCGGAAACGCGGTTCGGCATGCAGGGGCGCGAAACGAGGATCGACGTTGAGATAGATGAGCCAGGCCGAGCGTTCGTCGTAGGCGCGTTCGAGGTGGTCGAGGGCCTGCTCATGCTCGCCGAGGCCGAGGTGCACCATCGCCGTGTCGAAGCCGGAGACGTACTGGTCCTGCCGCAACGTTTCCATCTCGGCGAGGATCTTCCGCGCCCGTTCGGTGTGCCCGGCGCGCGCGTGCACGTGACCGAGCATGCCCAGGAGGAAAGGGGTGCGCCGGGTCACGGCGATGGCTTTCTCGAAGGCGGCAATGGCCGCTTCATGGTCGCCCTTTTGTTCGTGCGCCAGCCCGAGCGCGGCCAGGGCCAGCCAGAAATTCGGATTCAGGTCGAGCGTTTCGCGGGCGTATTTGAGGGTCTCGTCGTAGCGGTGCGCCCACCAGTGGATGATGGCCAGGACGGCGTTGATCACGAGCGAGAGCGGGTCCAGTTGCCGGGCCGTCAGTTCCTCGCGGATGGCCTCGGCAAGGCGGCCGGTGGGCGAGAGCACCCAGCCTGCATAGATGTAGTGCGCCATGGCGAGTTCGGGCCGGCGCGTGAGCGCGTGCAGGATGGCCTGCTCGGCGCCCTCCCAGTCGTGGTGCTGGAAAGACCGGGTGGTTCCGAGCATGACGTGGGCTTCGGCGAGGTGGGGATCCAGCTCGAGCGCCTTCCTGACCGCCGCCTCGGCTTTGGGATACACTTCCAGCCCGGACACATGGCCGTAAAAGCCGATCATCATGTAGCTGCCGGCCAGGCCGGCATAGGCTTTCGCATACGCCGGGTCCACCTCGATCGCCCGCTCGAAATAGGAGATGCTCCGTTGCAGGGAAGCCTCGTCGCGCTTGTTCCAGTAGAAGCGTCCCTTCAGATACAGATTGTAGGCGTCGAAGTCATCGGTATGCCGCTTGACGAGCGCCGCCTTCTCGTTGCGGAGCAGCTTCGGCTTGAGCTTGTTCACGATGGCGAGCGTGATCTCATCCTGGATGGCAAAGACGTCGTCGAGGACGCGGTCGTAGCGCTCCGACCAGAGGTGGTAGCCGTCGGCGGTGTTGATGAGCTGGGCGGTGATGCGCAACCGGTTGCCGACCTTGCGCACGCTGCCTTCGAGCACCGTCGCCACATGGAGCTTGCGCCCGATGCTCTGCATGTCTTCGCGGTGCTCCTGGAAGGCGAACGAAGAGGTGCGCGCCGCCACGTGCAGGCCGGAAAGGTTCGTCAGCGCATTGATCAACTCCTCGGCCAGCCCCTCGCAAAAATAGGCGTTCTCCGGGTCGGCGCTCATGTTGACGAAAGGGAGCACGGCGATGGACGTCGCTCGCGGCGGTTCAACCTCGACGGTGCGCAGGGCCGCCGAGCCGTCGCGGAGCAGGATCAGGTCGTTCACGAGCGCGGCCATGTCTTGATAGCGCCGCGCCGGATCTTTCTGAAGGAGTTGATGGATAATCTGGCTGAGCAGGGGCGGAAAGTGAGGATGAAGCCGGTCCAGCGGCTCCGGGTCCTCGTGGATGATGCCGTAAATGATAGCGGCCTCATACGGCCCCTTGAAGGGACGCTCTCCGGCGAGCATCTCATAGAGAAGCACACCGAGCGACCAGAGGTCCGTTCGGTGGTCGACGTCTTCGCTCCGAGCCTGCTCCGGACTCATGTAGGCCACCGTTCCAAGCGTCGTGCCGGTGCGGGTGATGTCGTCGCTCGCACTGAGCTTGGCCAGGCCGAAGTCGACGATCTTCACGACGCCGTCCGTCGTGACGATCACGTTGTCGGGCTTGATGTCCCGGTGGATGATGCCGCGCGCGTGCGCCTGGGTGAGTCCCCGGGCAATCTGAAGGGCGATCTCGACGACGTCGCCGACCGGTATCGGGCCGCGCGCGATCTTGTGCTTGAGCGTCTCTCCATCGTAATAGGCCATCGCGATGAAGAGCTGCCCCTGCTCCGTCTCGTTGATCTCGAAGATGGTGCAGATGTTGGGATGATCGAGCGCGGAAGCCGCCTGTGCTTCATAGACGAAGCGTTGCTTGGCCGTGGTCTCCCGGCTCCAGTGAGGCGGGAGAAACTTGAGCGCCACGGTGCGACGGAGACGCGTATCCTTTGCCTTGTAGACGAGCCCCATGCCGCCGCCGCCGAGCCACTCGGTCACCTTGTAGTGATGAAGCGACCGCCCGGTGAGATGAAGCGGGTCGGAGATCGTGGCGGCGGAAGGTTTGGGACGCATGGCCTCGGCCAGGTTCTCGAAGAAGGATCCGGCGGAATCGTTGGCGTCGATCAGCTCCCTCAACTCGGCGCGCAAGGCGGTGTCGGAACCGCACGCCGCATCGAGGAACGCCTCGCGCTGCTCGGACGGAAGCGCCAGCGTTTGATCGAGCAAGGTTTCCAGCCGGTCCCAGTGTTCTGCGTCCATCATCGACAGGCAAAGGTGAAGGGGCATCCCGGGTGAGCAAAACCGCGTGCGCAGACCGGTCAACGGATGAACGGGAAGGAGACCCCAAGATCACAAAGATATTGAGCATGTGCAAACGGCCGGTGCGAGCGCAGGGACGCAGGCGCACCGCCCGATCCGTGTTTCACGCCGGAGGGTCCGCAAGTTCCCGGTAGAGCCAGGCGCGGGCCAGGGTCCACTTCCGTTTGACGGTGGCCGGCGCGATATCGAAAGCCGTGGCCGTTTCCTTGATGGTCATCCCCCCGAAGAAGCGGCATTCGACGATGCGTCCCAGCAGGGGTTGTTCTTTTTCGAGACGCTGCAGGGCCTCGTGCAGCGCCAGCACGGTGTCTGCCTGCTGCTCGGCCAGCCCTTCCCCCGGAGGCATGGCCGTCAACTCGTCGAGGGGCAACACGTGGGCGCCCCCGCCCCGTTTCTGGGCGTTCTGTTGCTCGGCATAGTCGACGAGGATGTGCCGCATGGCCTTGGCCGCCACAGCCATGAAATGGGCGCGGCTCGTCCATTTCACCCGGGAAGGACCGATCAGCTTCAGATACGTCTCATGCACGAGCGCCGTCGTGTTCATCGAATCGCGTCCATGCACCCGTTGCCGCTGCCAGTGCGCCTGCTTCCGCAAAGCCTCATAGATCAGCGGAAACAGCCTGTCGAGGGCATCCTTGTTGCCGTCCTCTGCTTCTTTGAGAAGGCGGCTAACCGTGCTTTCGGAAGGTGAGGGCATACTACTTCTTTGTTTCAAAGGACGGCAAGCCCGGGCAGAGGAACGCGGGTTCCGGAGCATCGACGTTCCGCCGGGTGGCATGTGCTTGGAACGCCCGAGCGCACCGCTGGAAATCCAGGTCACAGGGTGGTCACGGCGTCTCGTATGTTGACCACAGGGGAAGATTCCCCGGCCATGCCCGGTTTCGAGGAGACATGGGGTGCGGCGTCGGCGCCGGCGTAGGAGGGTGCGCGGAAAGGTGGGTTGGCGGCCGACGCGATAGGTTGAATCGTTAAGAAACAATGTAAACAATCAACCCCCGTTAAACAAGGTGAGGAGACGTTTGGATCCGACGGACCGGAAGCGGGAAGAAGAGAAAAAACACCGCTCGTCTGTGCTCGTTTTCTCTTCGGAAAGAGGGGTGTCGAGGCGGCGGGATGTCTCAGAACGCGTCTATCGTTTTGTCATGGGGCCGATTTTGAGATGCGCCCTCGGACGGGACGATGGCCTGGACGGGGGGTTTGTGAGCATCGGGTTAAGATTCGATGGGGGGACGGTAAATACGACGTCGGGGATGGGTCATGGCACGCCGGTTGACGTACAAGCATTTCGGAAAAACGAACCCTGACGGCGGGGAGCCTCCGAGATCCGGAACGGCATCCTTCCCCGCCTCCCGCGGCGCATTCCTTCAGAGAACGGGAAGGCGCCTTTACTGTGCACAACCACTCAAATGGATATAGATCATGATGAAAAAGAACGTTTTACTGGCGCTTGAAGGCGCCGTCGAAGAAGCGCCGGTGATCCGGCAGGCGGTCGAGCTGGCCCGGCGCCTCGATGCGGGCCTGACGGTGCTTCACGTCAACAGCCCGCGCGCGGGACGAATCTCGCTTCGAATGGACCCCGAACCCCTCGTGACCGAATCGGACATCCGCAACCTCTTCCGGATCCTGGGCTTCGAGAAGGAAGCCGACGCCATCGACGTGCGCGTGGAGACGAGTCCCACCGTCTCGCGCGAGATCGTCGAAGCCTCCCGCGACGCGGCGCTGCTCGTCGTCGGTCGGAGTCAGCGGAACCGCATCGCGGCGGCGTTGACGGAGTCCATCGACAAGAACCTGCCGGATCGGGTAGCCTGCCCGCTTCTGTACGTGCCCAAGGCACGGATGGACCTGCGGGACTTCGCAAAAGAGGAGCATTCGGACATGCGCCTCTCGGTGAACTGACGCTCGCCGGCATCCACGCGACCCCGTGAGACGAGGTCCCGCGTGTCGGGCTGTTCGCAGCCTCGACGCGCGGGACCTTTCTTTTTTGTGGAAAGCCCGGTTTGCCCCCTATCTTTACCGCCGTTCAAGTCCCTTCGCACCCATTCCCGCTCCACCATGACCTGCCTTCGTCCCTTTGTTCTCATCGCCTGCCTGTTTTTCGCCGCGTGCGCGACCGAACCGGAGCCCCGCGCCGACGAGCGCGCCGTGCCCGAGCCGCAATACTCGCTCACGCAGGATCAGACCCACAACCGTTTCAGCGCCGCCATCGAGCCCGTGCTCCGCGTGCCCTCGGGAGCCGTCGTGGAGGTGCGCACCGAGGAAGCCTCCGACGGACAACTCACGCCCGAGTCGACCGTCGAGGACGTGAAGACGCTCGACTTCGACCCCATTCACCCGCTCACGGGGCCGGTCTACGTCGAAGGCGCCGAGCCGGGCGACGTGCTCGCCGTGACGCTCCACAAGATCGAACTCGGCGCGTACGGATGGTCGGCCATCGTGCCGGGCTTCGGGTTCCTCGCCGACGAGTTCACGGAGCCGTACCTCAAGCTTTTCACGCTCGAAGACGGCGCGACCGTGGCCCGCTTCAACGACGACATCGCCATCCCCCTCAAGCCGTTTCCCGGCGTGATGGGCGTGGCTCCGGCCACCGACGAGATGCTCTCGACCATCCCGCCCCGCGCCAACGGCGGCAACATGGACGACCCGAACCTGACCGAAGGCGTGACGGTGTATTTTCCCGTCTTCGTCGAGGGCGCGCTCTTCTCCATCGGCGACACGCACGCGGCGCAGGGCCACGGCGAGGTCTGCGGCACGGCCATCGAAGCGCCCATGCGCATCGTCTATGAGGTGAACGTGATCAAGGGCGGGCGGCAGATCGCCGAGCCGCAGTATGAGGCGGACGATTATTACGCCGTCACCGCGTATGCCGAGACGCTCGACGAAGCCGCCAGGAAGGCCACGCGCTACATGATCGACTATCTCGCCGACACGCGCGGGCTCTCCCGCGAGGACGCCTATGTGCTCGCCTCGCTTGCCGGCGACCTGAAGATTGCCGAGGTGGTCGACGTGCCGCACGTGCTCGTGACGATGCACATGCCGAAGGCCGTCATCGGACGGTGATCACGACCCGGTGTACGTGATGCGGTAGACGACGCCGTTCTGATCGTCGGAGAGGAGCATCGAGCCGTCGGGCATGAGTTCGAGATCGACGGGGCGGCCCCAGTTCTCGTTGCCTTCGAGCCAGCCCGTGGCGAACGGCTCATAGGCCACCGCTCGACGGTCGGCGTCGAAGCGGACGAGCATCACGCGATAGCCGATCTTCTGGCGGCGGTTCCACGAGCCGTGCTGGGCGATGAAGAGCTGGTTCCGGTAGGCCTCGGGAAACAGGTCGCCCGTATAAAACTCGATGCCGAGCGGGGCCACGTGCGGGCCGAGCTTCACGGCGGGAGGCTCGTACGCGGCCGGGTCGTGCCCGGCGCCGAACTCCGGGTCCGGCACGTCGCCGGCGTGGACGTACGGATAGCCGAAATGCATGCCGGGGCGCGGCGCGTGGTTGAGCTCACACGAAGGGCTGTTGTCGGTGATGTCCTGATTTTGCCCGCCGATGTTGTCGCGGCCGTTGTCGGTGAACCAGAGCTCGCCCGTGACGGGGTCCCACGCGAAGCCGACGGTGTTTCGGATGCCGCGCGCATAGACCTCCACGTCCGTACCGTCGGGGTTCATGCGGAGGAGGGAGGCGTACGGCGGCTCGCGGTCGCAGATGTTGCACGGCGCTCCGACGGGCACGTAGAGCTTGCCGTCCGGGCCAAAGTCGATATATTTCCATCCGTGATGGCGGTCGGACGGCAGGTCGTCGTACACGACGACGGGCTCGGGCGGGTCGGCGAGGTGGGCCTCGATGTCGTCGAAGCGGAGGATGCGGTTGACCTCGGCCACATAGAGCGCGCCGTCGCGAAAGGCGACGCCGTTGGGCATGTTCAGGCCCTCGGCGATGGTATGGACCTCGTCGGCCTGGTGGTCGCCGTCGGTGTCGCGCACGGCATAGACCTTCCCGGCGCGCCGGGTGCTGACGAAGAGCGTGCCGCCCGGTGTGAGGCGGAGCGAGCGGGCGTTCGGCGCCGCGTCGGTATAGACGCTGATCTCGAAGCCCGGCGGCAGCTTGATCTTGTCGAGCGGGAGATCGGCGGGCGCGCCGCTGAAAGAGAGCGTGAGCAGACTGAGAACGGCGAGGAGGAGAATCCGGCGCATGACGAAAATCGGGCGGGTGAAAAAAAGAGCGTTCGACGGGAGAACGGACGCCGCTTCAGGCCGGCAGTTCCGAGGGAGGCGGTGAGGACGGGAAAGCGCCGCGCACGAGGCTCGCCACCTCGAGCGCCTGCTTTTTGTTGTATTCGAACGTGAGCGATTTGTAATTGAACAGGTCCACGATGATGCCGATCAGACAGAGGCCGCCGGTGAAAAGATAGAGCAGCCCCATGCCGACCTGACCGAGGTAAAAGCGGTGGATGCCCGCCGCGCCGATCAGGCCCAGGAGCGCGAGGAGCATCGTCGTGGTGGGGTCGCGCCGTCGCGTGCGATAGACGTGAGCGAACTGCGCCGCCTGCTCCTCGGTCATGTCTTTCATGAGCGAAGCGACGAACACCTGCTCGTCGTCTTCGATTTCGGGCATATACTTGATGACTTTAGACATGGCGCATCGGGTAGGGGGGAGAAGGAGGGGCGGGGAGGTGGAGCGCCTGCCGCACGAGCGACCCGACGCGTCCGGTGAGCACGACGACGGCGAACGGCCCGAGCGGGTGGGCCGCGAACGACGCCGCCCATTCTCCGCGAAAGAGGTGAGCCACCGCGTGCCCGAGGCCGCATCCGGGGCAAAACTCGAAGCCGACGGCCTTGAACACGCACAGCCCGAAGAGGCTTTCGGCGTTCGGGTCGGTGCACGCGAGCGCGACCAGCCCCGCCGTCCACAGGGCGGCTTCCGGCGGAATTCGGCGCAGACGGCGGGTCCACGGGCGCAATCGCGTCATCGGGAAAGGAGCGGTTGGGGAGGGGGAACGACGCGGCAAGATACGGAATTGCACGCGTGTGGGGAAGGAGCGGCGGGGAAGCGGCTCTTTTTCAAAGGAAAAAATTCCCGGCGGTCACGAAGCGAGCGTTTTGAGCATCGTCACGAAGTCCTCGCGGCGTCGTTCCCGGTCGCAGGTACGTATGCGGTAGAGCTTCCGGCCCGCCAGCGCGAGGATGCGTTCCTTGTGCGCGTCCTTCTTCCGGCGCGCCTCGTCGTCGTGAAGGGGGCTGTCAAGCTCGAAAAAGAAGCGGGGGCGATAGCCGTCGTGCTGATCGAAGACGACGCAGTCGACGAGGGCATGGAAGAAATACCGTCGCTCCTCGCCCGTGAGCCGGTCGGCGATGCGCTTGTAGTCGATGAGGCTGCTCAGCGCGACGTTCGGATACACGAAGTACGTGGCGAAGACCTCGCGCACGGCCATGAAGAAATCGAGCTCTTGCCGCGACTTGAACAGGCTCACGGTGGCGTCCGCCGTGGCAAGGGGGCGGCTCTCGGTCAGCCGGACGGCTTCGGCGGCGGGGTGCGCCACGGGTGCGTTTTCGGCGGGGCCGTACTGCCGGAGCACGGCGGCGCACCACGCGTTCCCGGGGCAAAAGCGGGCGAAGTCGAGGGCCTTCTCGGGGCGATCCGCGTGAAGGCGCACCAGGCGCTCGACGGCGGCCTCGAAACGGGCGTCCGGCAGGCGAAAAAAGCCGCCGGTGTGCAGGAGCACGAGCTTTTCGAGCGTCTCGGCGAGCGAGGCGTCGGCTCCGGCCTGGTCGAGGTCGTCGAAGAAAGCGGGGACGAACGTGCCCAGGGCGCGGGCCAGGAGCGGCTCGTCCGGCAGGTCCGCCGCCCGCCGATGCGCCACCTCGAGCACGGCGGTCCACCGACGCTCATAGATCAGCCGATAGACGGTCTCATGGTCGATGCGGGCCGGGTCTGTCGTCATCGCGGGCGGGGATGGGCCGGGGAAGCGCGGTGTGCGCCGGGAGATTTTTCATGCCTGTATGCTTTATTTGATCCGGCGCTTGTTCGATGGTAGGAGATGGCGACGTGTCGCCGCGTCTTGTTGTCTCCGGCATTTCACAGAGGATCCGAATGATGCACGTTCATGCCCTTCACTATCGACATCCCGCCCCCGACACCGGCGAACAGGGCCTGACGCCCTATGAATTGCTGATCCGCACGCAGGAGCGTTCGCGGGAAGCCGACGAAACCGAGCGCGAGACGGTGGCGGCGCTGGCGCATCGGATGTACGGAGACATGCTCTCGTTCCTCGGGTGCGACAACAAAAAGCTCGTGATGGGCATCATGATTCTGCCCGAGCGGCAGACGTATTACGACTTCATGCTCCTCCTCCGGCTCGAAGACGGACTGGAGCTTCGCCTGACGATGCGCATACACCCCGGCGATCCCTATGAGATGACGATCCTCACCGAGGAGGGCAGTCCGCTCAGCCGGTGCGTCTTCCCGCCGCCGACGGATGCCTCGGAAGAGGCCGCCCGCGCCCGCGCCGAAGCCACCACGCAGTGTTTCTCGGACTTCGTGGCATCCCTTCGCGGCAAGCTCGAACATCAGGTGCGCACGTGGACGGAAAAGCGGGCGATCTATTGACCCGCGCCCTCACCCCCGTTCGGTGAGCACGGCGTCGAGCGTCTCGGCCAGGCGGTCGGCGTCGGCTTCGGAGAAGACGAGCGGCGGCTTGATCTTGAGCACGTTGTGGAGCGGGCCGTCGGTGCTCAGCAGCACGCCCCGTTCTTTCGCCCGCTCGACGACCTCGGCGGCTTCTTCGGCAGCGGGCTCGAGCCTCGCCCGGTCGCGCACGAGCTCGACGCCGAGGAAGAGGCCGCGTCCGCGCACGTCGCCGATGAGCCGATGGCGCGCCATGAGGTCCGTGAGGCGCGCCGTGAGGTGCGCCCCCACGCGCCGGGCGTTTGCCTGAAGCCCCTCCTCCGCGATCACCTCGAGCACGGCCAGCCCCACGGCGCACGAGACGGGGTTGCCGCCGAACGTGTTGAAGTACTCCATCCCGTTGGCGAACGAGGCGGCGACCTCCGGCGTGGTCACCACGGCGGCCATCGGATGCCCGTTGCCGATCGGCTTGCCCATCGTGACGATGTCCGGCACGACGCCGTGCGTCTCGAAGGCCCAGAAGTGCGAGCCGACGCGCCCGAAGCCGACCTGCACCTCGTCGGCCACGCACACGCCGCCCGCCGCGCGCACGCTCGCATACGCCTCGCGGAAAAAGCCCTCCGGCGGCACGACCTGCCCGCCGCAACTCAGGATCGGCTCCCCGAAGAACGCCGCCACCTCCCGCCCCGAAGCCCGCGCGCGGCGCACCGCCTCGCCCACGTGCGCGGCATACTTCGCGCCCGCCCCGGGATCGTCCCGACGATAGAGGCCGCGATACGGGTCGGGCATGGGGACGACGTGGACGTGCGGGGGCGCGCCCCTCCCGCCGGGGCCGTCGAACTTGTACGGGCTGAGGTCGATGAGCGAGGACAGGTTGCCGTGATAGGCGCCGTCGAGCACGACCACGTCCGTGCCGCCGGTGTGCGCGCGGGCCAGGCGGAGCGCGAGGTCGTTCGCCTCGCTCCCGCTGTTGACGAAGAAGCACACCCGCAGCGGCTCGGGGAGCGTGGCCGTCAGCCGCGCGGCATAGTCGACGAGGTGGTCGTGCAGGTAGCGCGTGTTCGTGTTGAGCGTGGCCATCTGCCGGCAGGCGGCCTCCACCACGCGCGGGTGGCCGTGCCCCACATGGCACACGTTGTTCACACAGTCGAGGTAGGCCCGGCCCTTCTCGTCGAACAGGTACGCCCCCTCGCCCCGCACGATCTTCAGCGGCGTGCGGTACGAGACGCTGAGCGAGGGACCGAGCAGCCGCGCCCGCAACCGGAGGATCTCTTCGGGCGATTGGCCGGCGGGCAGGGAAGGGGAAACGGGCATGAAAAGGAGCGGGTAAGCTTCGGGAAAAGGCGGCGGTCGTAACGCCGGGCGTCGCGCGGCTGACCTATCCGTGCGCCGCAGCCGCGCCGAACATGCGGCGGGCGCGTCCGAAGTATACGCATCACACGATCTTTCTCCGATGAAAAAAACCGCCGACGGGCGCTTCGATCGCTCCTTTGTGATTCGGATGATCCGGGAGTTCTTTTTCGTGCTCGTGGCCATCGCCTTGATGGAGATGGCCGTGCGACTCGGCATTGTCTTTTATGCCTTCGAGACGAAGGACGAGCAGACGACCGTCGCCGCGGCGGAGCGGCTGGCTTCGAACCTGAAAGACGTGATGCTCAATGCCGGCGGCCCGGTGGCGGCCCGGACCATCTACCCGACGTGGCGGCAAAGTTTCGAGGATCTGGGCATGGAGGTGGCGCTCATCCCTGCCCACGTGACGCGGACCTCCATCGAAAAGACGTATGGCTTCACGCCGAAGGGCATCCCCCCGTCGTGGTCCGAGGGGCGGCGCCACGAGGCGCGCGTGGCGCTCAAGGCCGAGCCGTTCTGCCTCCGATGCCACGTCGATGCCGAGCCGGGCGACGTGCTCGGCGAGGTCGTCGTGCGGACGTACCGCTCGGCCCGAATGCGCTCGTGGTGGGACGAGGTCGGTGTGCTCTCCGTCGTCAGCATGGCGGACATCATCGCCAGCACCCTCGTGCTCTTTTTCCTGCTCCGGGCGCGTATGGAACCGCTCCTCGCCCTGCGCGCCATGCTCGCCAACCTCGCGCGCGGCAAATTCGACCTCTCGTACCGCGCCGAGATCCGTTCCGACGACGAGTTCGGCGCCCTCGCCGAGGACCTCAACCACTTCCTCGACCGCATCACCCACGTGGTCGAGGACCTCGACCACATCCTCTCCCGCATGATCGCCGCCAAGCACCGGATCGACCAGGTCAGCGGGCAGATGACCGAGCACTTCAACCATATCCACGACCTGACGCAAAAAGCCGTGCGGCAGGCATACCTACAGCGCGAGGTCCACGCCGAGCTTTCCCATGAACTCGCAGCAGCCGTCGAACGCATCGACGTGATCCTGGCCACGCTCGAGCTTTTGCGCGAGGAAGGGGCGATTCCGGCAGGGTATCAGGCGCGCCTCGCCGGCATCCTCGAACGTTTCGAAGAGACCATCGCCCGGGTCGAGCAGTGCGTCTCTCCGGACGTTTACGCAGCGGACGTGCTTTTCGACCTCTCCCGGCGTGTGCATGCCTCTTCCCATTTTCTGGAAAGCATGGCCTCGCTTCAGGAACGCATGGAGGTCGTCGCCGAGACGGGGCATGTGCTCCTCTCACGCCTCTCGCCCGAGGACACGCCGCCCGAGGACACGCCGCCCGAGGATACGCCGCCCGAGGTCCGGGATGCCGGAACGACGTGAGAAGATGAGGCTTCCCGGCGGCTTTTGTTAAAACAATGTAATTTTTTCGTTAGGTATTGAATTTTATTTAGGAGAAAATAGTATGAAAATACGTGGCCGGCGGGAGCGCGGTCAGGATGCAGGGAGCGCCGGCCGGATTGTTCTTTTATACGGAGTCAGCCTTCGAAGTCATGTGTACGCGTAAGATCCTCCTCCTCTCAGCCTGCCTTATTTTTCTGAACCTGTTCCTTCCGTCCGCCCACGCCCAGATCATCGTCAACACGACGATCGACGACGACGACCCCAGTCCCTCCGACGGCATCTGCGACACGGGAAGCGGCAGCAACCTGACCGGTCTGTGCACGTTCCGAGCCGCCATCGAGACGGCCAACGCCATGGCGGGGACGGACCAGATCCACTTCGACATCCCCGGCACGGGGCCGCACGTCATCGAGCTCACGAAGAGTTCGAGCTTGCAACTGAACATTACGGAGACGGTAGAGATCGACGGCTACACGCAGCCCGGCGCCGTGCCGAACACGAACCCGGCCCCGGAGGCGTTGAATGCGCAGCCGATGATTGTCATCCGGGGCCTCCCCGCCGGAAATAGTGTGAACATTTCCTCTTCCGCCGCCGGCACCGTCATCCGGGGGCTGGTCTTCCAGAACTTCGGCGGCAACACGGCGCTCATCTCGAATGCCGAAGGGGTACGCATCGAAGGGTGCTTCATCGGCACGAGCGCCGACGGAACGACGGCGATGCCCAACGCGCAGGGCATACAGATCTCGGGAGCCAATTCGGTCCTCGGCGGGCTCGACCCCGAGGACCGCAACCTGATCTCGGGCAACCGCGGCGAGTTTGTCAGCGGCACGGCCGTCCTCATCACCGAAGGAGCCGACGACACCGTGGTTCAGGGCAACCTCATCGGCGTCGACATCACGGGGACGGAGGCCCTGGGCAACGGCGGCGCCGGCCTCTCCGTCGATGCCAACCGCGTGGTCATCGGCGGCGTCGAAAACGGGGCGCCCAACGTGATCTCGGCGAACGAGGGCGGGGGTATCAGTCTCATCTTTCCGGCTTCTGATGCCGTGATACAGGGCAACCTCATCGGCGCCGACGTCACGGGAACGCAACCGCTCGGCAACTGGAGACAGGGGATCTCGATGAGCGGCGCCGGACACCTCATCGGCGGCGACGCCGACGGAGCCGGCAACCTCATCGCCGCCACGGCCGTTGGCGACGGCCTGCCCGATGTGCACGGCCAGGGCATCAGCATCGCAAAGGGAAACTTCAGCAACCCGGAGCCTACGGACATCACCATCGAAGGCAATCGGATCGGAGTCAACTTCACGACCTCGTTTTTTACGAACGAGCATGAACTGGGCAATGAGAACAGCGGGATCTGGATTGAGGACGCCGCCGGCATCACGATCCGCAATAATATCATCGCGCACAACGACGGCAACGGCGTTCTGCTGCGGGATTTTGGCGCCTCTTCTCCCCGGGGCGTCGAGATCACGGAGAACAGCATCTATGACAATGACGGGCTGGGCATCGAACTGGGCAGAGACGGCGTCACGCCCAACGATTCGCTCGACGTGGACGACGGCCCCAATGGATACCAGAACTTCCCGGTGATTACGTCCGTCTCGGGGTCCACGGTCGAGGGCACGTTGCACAGCGAGCCCAACCAGACCTACCGCATCGAGTTTTTCAGCAATGACCAGCGGGATCCGACGGGCTTCGGGGAAGGGAAGACCTTCGTCGGCTCCATCGAGGTGACCACCGACGCCGACGGCGACGCGCCGTTTTCGCACACGTTCGGTTTCTCGGTAGACAACGTCACCGCCACGGCCACGAACCTGGCCACCGGGAACACGTCCGAGTTTTCGGGCATCCCGGTGCTGACGGTTAACGCCACCGGCGATGCTCCGGACATGAACCCCGGCGACGTCGTCTGTGATACGGGCAACCTCGTCATGCGCAATGGAGAGAGCGAACCCGAGTGCACACTCCGCGCCGCCATCGAGGAGGCCAATGCCTACGAAATGCCGCCCATCGCCATTCATTTCGACATCCCCGCCGACGACGACCCGGGCTGTGACGGGGACGGCGTCTGTGTCATACAGCCGGAGACGAACCTGCCCGCCGTGCAGTCGCAGATCGAGATAGACGGGTACACGCAGCCCGGAGCGAAACGGGCCACCAACGCTATTGACGAACCCCTCAACACGGTGCTGAAGGTCGTGCTCGACGGCGTCGAGGCCTCCGCCGATGAGAAGACGCCCATCGGCATCCATCTGGCCGGGAATCAGAGCGAAGTGCGCGGCCTGAACATTCGCGGCTTCTGGAGCGCCGAGAGCGACGGCGGGGCCGGGGTGTTCATCACCGGGAATGAGAACCGGGTGGCGGGCTGCTTCATCGGAACCGACGTGACCGGAACGGAAGCCACCGCGCTGTCCTTCAACGGAATCGGCGTTGAAGTGGGCGATACTTTCGATTTTCCCGATGCTATGGACGATGTCATCGGAGAAGACGATTTCAACCTGATCAGCGGCAACCGCTTCGCCAACATCTCTCTGGTCGGCAGCGGCCATCGGGTCGTGGCGAACTTCATCGGCGTCGACGCCGCCGGCGAGGCGGCCCTGAGCGATGCCTCGAGCTTGGAGGACGGCGTCCTTGTGAACGGCGAAGATATTTTCATCACCGACAACCTGATTTCGGGACACGCCGGGGCGGGCATCTTCATCGAAGCGAGCGAGCGCGTCGTTGTGGCGCGCAACGACATCGGGCTCAGCCTGAGCGAGAAGCCGCTCGGCAACGGGAAAGAGGGCGTCGTTGTGGGGGATATGTTCTTTAGCTCCCAGGACGTGCTCATCGGGATCGACCCGGACGGGTTTGGCGGCGACGGCAACCGCATTGCCTACAATGGGGGCAACGGGGTCGCCATCGTGGACGGCGACAACGTGTTGATCTCGGAGAACGCCATTTTCGAGAACGGCCTGCTGGGCATCGACCTGATCGGCGACGGGCCGACGCCCAACGACCCACAGGACCCCGACACGGGACCGAACGGCCTGCAGAACGCGCCGGTCATTACGGGGGTGACCGTGACGGGGACCCAGACCACCATCACCGGCATGCTCGACAGTACGCCGAACTGGCCCTTCAGCATCGACGTCTATGAGAACGAAGCGCCGGATGAATCGGGTTACGGGGAAGGACAAACGTATGTGGGGACAACGACCGTGGCCACCGACGCCATGGGAGAGGCCGACTTCACCCTGGTCGTGAACAAGGTGTTGACGGGCTTCATCACGGCGACGGCCACGAAGCTGGACGTGCCTTTCCCATATGAGTCGGTGGAGGGCGGGCCTACGTCCGAGTTTTCGAGCGCATGGCTGGTCGCCGGCCTCGAGTTCGGCGATGCGCCGGAGACGGGCACGGACCAGGACCCCGTGCCCCACGGCTACCCGACCATGCTGGCATCCGATGGCGCGCGGCACGAGGCCGTCTTCTCCATCCGCCTCGGCGACCGGCTCGACCCCGAGGTCGACGGCAAACCGACCATCCTCGTCGACGGCGACGACCTCGACGCCGGCGACGACGACGACGGCCTGCTGTTCGAGACGCCTCACCTCTTCCCGCATCCCATCCTGGGGCCGGGCACGCAGCCGATCCCGGTCCTGTCTCCCGGCCTCCACTCGCTCATCGCGCTCAACACCGTCTCGGGTTACCTCAACGTCTGGATCGACTTCAACCGCGACGGCGACTGGGACGAAGTCGACGAGCACGTCGTCGATGAGGTCTTCGTGAGCACCGGCCCGGTGCGTCCCGAGGTGCCCGTCACCGTGCCGGCGGCCGTCGACCTCGGGCTCTCGGTTCTGCGCGCGCGCTTCACCACGGTGGCCGACGCCGCCAACACGGTCACCGGCATTGCGCCCGACGGCGAGGTGGAGGACTACCTGGTGCAGCTGTTGCCCGGCGGCACGGCCATCGACTACGGCGACGCCCCGGACGACCGCGACGCGCCCCGCTATCCGACGCTCATCGGGGCCACCCTCACCCCGCCCGCCGCCCACATCATGAGCAACCTCGTCCTCGGAGAAAAAGTCGACGGCGAGCTCGACGGACAACCCGACGACGACGCCGCGGGCGACGGGGACGATGACGACGGTGTGACGTTCACCACCCCGCTCCTGCCGGGCCAGACGGCCACCGTCGAGGTCACCGTCACGGATGTCACCGGGGGCAGCGGCTACCTCAACGCCTGGCTCGACTTCAACCGGGACGACGACTGGGACGACGCCGGCGAGCAGGTCATCACCGACGAGCTGCTCACGCCGGGCACGCACATGCTCACTTTCAGCGTGCCCGACACGGCGATGACGGGGAAGACGTATGCCCGTTTCCGCCTCGACCCGCAGGGCAGCCTCGGGCCCGCGGGGCTGGTTTTCGGCGGCGAGGTGGAGGACTATGCCGTGACGGTGGGCACGGCCACGCCCGTCGAGCCGGAGGCGTCTGTGCCGGTGGCCTCACGCCTGTATCCGAACTACCCCAACCCGTTCGCCCGGCAGACGACGATCCCGTACGACGTGGCGGCCGCCGCGCACGTCCGCCTGGAGGTCTACGACCTGCTCGGGCGGCGGCGCGTCACGCTGGTCGATGCCCCGCGCGCGCCCGGCCGCTATGAGGCCCGCCTCGACGCTGCCGGCCTTCCCGCCGGGGTCTACGTCGTGCGCCTGACGGCGGGCGATTTCCGGGCGCACCGCACCCTCACGGTCGTGCGCTGATGTGGAGGGAGGAAGGCGGCGGGCTCAGCCTTCACGCACCTCGTGGCGGTAGTGCACGTTGCGCGCCGCGAGGTAGTCGCGCACGAAGGCGAAGCACCCCTCGGCGCGGCCCACGAGCTCGGGAGGGAAGACGCCTTTCCCGGTGAAGCGCCCTTCGAGGAGGAGGTGGGCGGCGGCGGCGGCCGTGAAGCCCGTCGTCCGCGCCATCGACGAGAGGCCGGTGACGGGGTCGCGCTCGTCATAGAGGTGATAGACGTGCGTCACCGGGCGGCCGTCCTCCTCGCCCTCGACCGTCACGCGCATGATGGTGAACTCGTCCTCGTCCGGTTCGAGCCGCCACACGTCGAAGAGGATCGCCGAGGTGACGTCGCGCGGGGCGACCTCGGCGTCCCCCACGCGGATCGGCTGCTCGCCGAAGAAACCCGACGCCTGCAGCGCCTGAATGAGCCGGATATGGCCGGGATAGCGGAGCGTCTTTTCCTTCATGTGGGGGATGTGACGCATGGTGAAGAGCAGCGACCGGAGCCCGTCGGTGTTGAAGGCTTCGAGCGTGCCCACGGCGTCGAACTCGACGAACTCGGGGTCGGAGAGCGCCGGGCGCACCACCACCTCTCCGTGCTCCACGTAGCGTGCCGGGCGCGTGTACTCCTCGATGACGTCCACCGGGGAGAAGGGGGCCTTGTACGCGAAGGGCCACACGCGCCGCTTCGGAAGGCCGCCCACGAGACACTCGAAGGCATGGACCGTCATGCGGGCGTCGTGGTGGCCCAGGATGAGGTTGTCCATCCCCGGCGCCACGCCGATGTCGACCAGGGCCGTGACGCCTTTTTCTTTCGCCAGGGCGTCGAGGTCGAGGGCGTTCTCGGGGAAGAAGGAGATGTCCACCACGTCCCGCCCGGCTTCGAGGACGGCGCGGAGCGTGGCGAAGCCCATGAAGCCCGGCACGGCGCACACGACGAGGTCGAAGCCCGCCACGGCCTCGCGCACGGCTCCGGCGTCGGAGAGGTCCGTGAGGCGCGTGCCGAGGCCGTGCGTTTCGGCGAGCGTGCGCAGGGTCGCCGCGTCGCGGTCGGCGGCCGTGACGTCATGGGCGCGCGCGAGGTCGAGCGCAATCGCGCGGCCTACCCTGCCCGCGCCGAGGACGATGATCTTTGCCATGCGAGATTCCGTTGGATCGGTGTTCGAAAAAGGACGCCAAGATACGAAAGGGGGCGCATCGTGTGTAAGGGCGCCTCATGCGCGAAATACGCGCGTCGCAACACGTTCTCACGATGCGGGCATGCGCCGGGTCAAAGCGCAGGGGGGCTTCCCGTCAGAAAGCGAAGAGCTTCGTCACCTTGAGCGTGAGGGCGCGCTCGAGGACGGCGTTCGCCCGCGTGTCGCGGCGTTCGGAGAGGACGAGGAAGACGTCGCTCAGCGGCGCGTGGATAAGGTTCACCCGCACGTTCGTGACCACTTCCTCGGTGGCGCGGTTGTACTGCACGAAGGCGCTCGTGAAGAGCTTCGTGGAGAAGGCATACCGGAAGCGGAAGCCGAAGAGGTCGGCGTCGAAGGCCTCGCCCTCTCGGGTGATGCGGTTGTGCTCGGCGAAGAGGTTGAGCGAGAGGTGATAATCGACGCGCCAGAGCACGTCGGCGCGGGCGCTTCGGCGGGCGCCGTCGAAGAAGCCGCCGCCGCCGAGCGAGAGGCGGGCCGAGAGGGGGCGCGAGGCGGTCGTCTGCGTCTGCACCTGCACGTCGGTAAAGGTGTACTCGCCCGCCTCGAACGACGCTCCGGAAACGAGCGTGAAGCCGGACGAGAGTCGCTCAAACGTGTTTTTGACCTCGATGCTCGCGCGGCTTCCCTCGATGAACTCCAGGGCGAGGCCGGCCGTCGCCTCGCGTGTTTCGAGCCGCCCGCCGAGGTCGGTGATGGCGGTGGCCTCGACGTACGGGTTGAGTTCCTGAAAGAGCCGCATCGCCGGTCGCGGGTGAATGCCGAGGGTGGCGTAGGCCTGCCGCATCGCCCGCCGGCGCACGAAGCCCACCTCGGGGTTGAAGGCGTCGCCGACCTGCTTGACGAAGGCGGCCGTGTCCCAGTACGTGTCGCGCCAGCCCACGAGCACGCGGCCCGCCGTCGCGTCGCCGTCGAGGCCGGGCGTCTGCGTGGCGGCGGCGTAGGCGTTCACGATCATGTGCCGCATCAGCCGGAAGTTGGCGTCGACGCCGAAGGTGCGGTTGTACCGGTCGGCTTCGCTCGTGGCCTGCCGGTTGATGAAAAGGACGCCGACGTCCGAGCTGCCGAGCACGTTCCGCCGCACGCGCACGACGCTGAAGTTTTCGGCGGGCACGCGCGTGGTGTCCGCGCCGACGAGCGTGACGGGCTGCGTCTGAAGGTTGAGCAGTCCGAGTTCGAAGGCGCCCGCGCGCCCGGAGAGGCGTCCGCCGCCGAGCACGGGCACGAGCCGCCCGCCCGAGAGCCCGATGCGGCGCGAGTGGAAAAGCGTGAACGCCCGTGTGGAGCTGCCGGTGCGCTGCGTGCGCTCGGCCACGTCGCCGAAGGTGAAGATGCCCTCGTTTTCGAGGAAGAAGTCGCGTTTTTCGGGGAAGAAGGTGGGAAAGCGCGTCAGGTTGATCTGCTCCTGATCGACCTCGACCTGTGAGAAGTCGGTGCGGGCCGTGAGGTCGAGCGTGAGGCCGGGGGTGAGGCTGTACTTGAGGTCGCCTCCGGCATCGAGGCCGTAGGCGTCCGCGCCGGGCGGCAGGAGCGTGCCCGTGGTGCGGTTGCTCTTCACGTACGGTTTCACCTGCAGGTTGCGCACGGGGCGCAGGCCCGTCAGCCCCGTCAGCGTGCCGGCCTCGGACATCTTGTAGAGGCGGTCCGGGCGGGCGAGCGGCGCCCAGTAGTCATCTTCGTTCAGCCGCCGGATGCGCCGGAGGAAGTTGACTCCCCACGTCTGTTCGGCCTTCGTCGGGTCGTATCGGAGCGTCGAGAAGGGGAGGGCCATCTCCAGCGTCCATCCGCGCTCGTGGATGCGCGCCTTCACCTTCACGATGCCCTCCCACGAGCGGTTCACGTTGCGCCCGTCGTTGAAGGCCTGAAAGTCGGCGATGCCGCCGCGCGGGTTGACCGCGAAGAGGAACGCATTGCGTCTGTCGTGGAACGTGTCGAGCGTCAGCCCGAAGAGGTCGCTGTCGCGCGTGGAGAAATCCTGGTCGAGGCTCGGCACGGTGAGGCGTTCGGGGTGCTCGTCATAACAGACCACGCCGATGTACAGATAATCGTCGTCGTAGAGGATGCGCACGACGGTGGGCTCGGAGGCGGGCGCGCCGGGCTCGGGCTGGTACTGCGTGAAGCCGGTGACGGAGTCGGCGCGTTGCCAGGCGGGTTCGTCGAGGTAGGCGTCGAGCGTGATGGGTGCGTCGATGCGGACGGCGCGCACCGTCGGGCGCGGGAGCGAGGACGGATCGGCGAGGGGGGGGGCCTCGTGCGTCATCGCGGGTTGCGCCGGCGCGCGCGTCGGCCACGCGCAGGCGAGCAGCAGGAGAAGGACGGAGAAACGCATGATCCGGGGAAGCGGGGATCGCGGGGGGCGGCCTCGAGCCGCACGGAGCGGGTTGAAGATGACGCTTCCCCTCGACAAAAGCAATGAGGGGAAGCAGGGGGCGTCTAAAGCACCCCTTGCCCCCCCGCTGCGTTCCCGAAGGCGGCGCAAAACGGAGCCTAGCGGATCCGCACGAGATAGATGGCCTGCTTCTTTTCCCGCCGCCCGTCGTCGTATTCGTATGGAATCAGCCGGTCGCCTTCACGGAGCCACACGGTGTCCTCGAAGTCCGCCTTGTCGGTTTCTCCGAGCATGAGTTCGCCCCGGTCGTTGACGCGCCATTCCGAATAATCCACGTCTTCCTCGTCATCGTCAAAGGCGCGCGTGACGACTTTGAGGCGGTGATCGTCCATGAACACGAAACGGATGTCGATCTCGTCGAGAAGCCCGCTCGCGGCCTTCATCGCGATGCGTTCGAGGGAGGAGTCGGCCTTCTTTTCATCCAGGTCGACCACGAGCTTCCACGTGCCGGAGAGGTCTTTTTCATACACGCGGGACTGCGCGTGCGCCGCCGTGAGAGCCGGCACGAGAAAGATCAGGAGGAGCAGTGCACGTTTCATCGTAAATCACCGGGTTTTTTTCTGAGGAGCACATTCTTCCTTTCGCGGAGACGCTCCGAAAAGTTACACGCGGCGCCGGGCTTTCACACAAATAGTGCGGGGCGAAGAACGCAAGCCCGGCGCAGGCGTTGACACCCGAGCATCCGAAACGCTCTGGTCCCGTCCGCCCATGTCCGAGAAAAAGAAAGAGTGCCCCTCGTGTGCGTTGCCGGTAGACGCCGACGCAGAGACGTGCCCGTATTGCGGGTATGAGTTCCCCGTCCAGAAACCCGCCGTCAAGCTCGTCGCCGTGCTCATGGTGTTGCTCCTGCTCGGGTGGTTCGCCGTGGGCTGTTGACCGCGCCGGGCGACAGAACTTTCGGCGGGATGCGCGGTGTCAGGAATCGGCCGATAATCGAAACACATGAACGCCTCCCCATGAAGGTCTCCCCTACCCTCCTCGGCGGGCGCACGCCCGAAGCTTTTCTCAAGGAATACTGGCAGAAAAAGCCGCTTCTGATTCGAGGGGCCTTTCCCGGAATCGTCGCGCCGGTGACGCCGGAGGATCTTGCCGGGCTGGCATGCGAGGAAGAGGTGGAGGCGCGGCTCGTGCTCGAAAAAGGCGGGGCGTACCCGTGGGAAGTGCGGTATGGGCCCTTCGATGTGGAGGACTTCGAGGACCTGCCGCCGAAGCACTGGACGCTCCTCGTGCAGGAGGTCGACCGCCACGTAGCCGCCGTGGCCGAACTCCGCGACCACTTCCGGTTCCTTCCGAACTGGCGCATCGACGACGTGATGATCAGCTATGCGCCCGAGGGCGGCGGCGTCGGCGCGCACGTGGACAACTACGACGTCTTCCTCGTGCAGGCGAAGGGTCGCCGCCGGTGGCGCATCCATCACACGCCGGTCGAGGAGGAGATCCTCGTGCCCGACCTCGACGTGCGCATCCTCGCGGACTTCGAGCCGGACGCCGAGTGGGTGCTCGAACCGGGCGACATGCTCTACCTTCCGCCCCGCATCCCGCACGACGGCGTGGCCCTCGACGACTGCCTGACGTGCTCCGTCGGCTTTCGCGCGCCGAGCCACGTCGAACTGGTCACGGGTTTTCTCGAAGACTGCCTCGTCACGCTCGACCCGACGGTCCGATACGCCGACCCGGCGGACCTCACGCCGCCGGCGCATCCCGGCGAGATCACGCCCGAGGCGCGCGCCGCCGTCCGTGAGGTGCTCCGCTCACTCGTCCGCGACGACGCGGCGCTCGACGCGTGGTTCGGGCGTTTCATCACCGCGCCGAAGCGGGGCGAAGGCATCGTCTATGAGGAGGGGGGCGACGATGAGGAGGGGGCGGTCTTCTCCCCGGAGGGCCTCGTCTCGGCGCTTCGGCAGGGCGCGCGGCTGCGCCGGACCGCCCTCTCGGAACTCGCGTTCCTCCCCGACCGGGGCGATGAAGCCACGCTCTTTGCCGCGGGCGTTGCCTATCCCATGCGTCTCGAACGCGCCCGCCTGATCACCGGCACGGAGCCGCTCACGGCGGCGACGCTCGGGAGCCATCTCGAAGATCCGCACTTCACGGAAGTGCTGGCGGCCCTCGTCGCGGCAGGCGCGCTCGTGGTCGAAAGATGATCACCCGCCCGTGCGGGGCAGGCTCCGCGGACATAACCCGGCAAGAATGCTTCGAACCATCCATGCCGATCCTCTCCGCGATGAGAAGGGAACGCAAAAAAAGGGAGGCCCGCCGGAGCAAGCCTCCCCTTTCGCATTTCACAACGATGCGGTCGTTCAGATGCCCAGGTCTTTTTTCTTGAGGACGAACACGCCCTCCTGTCCGCTCGTCACCACGATCACGCCGCTCTCGAAGTACGGATAGTTGCTCCATGAACCGCCGAACGTCGGCGCGTCGTCGCCGTACGGGACCGTGTCGAAATACCCCACCGGAACCGGCTTTTCCGCGTCCGTGATGTCGTAGATCCGAAGCCCGCTCACGTAATTCGACTGATACATCAGGTTGCCCTTGATGTACAGGTTGTGGTCGATGGAAGGGTTATCGGAGACGTATTCTTTCACGAGTTGCGGGTCTTCGAGGTCGGCCACGTCCCAGATGAGCGTGCGCGTGCCCTCGACCTTGCCCTGCAGCTCGTCGAGTTCGTCGTTCATGAAAAAGTACCGCTGATCCTCGGTGAGCCATCCCTGATGCGAGTAGCCCACGTTCGGGTAC
>NZ_JBWOPL010000023.1:0-16897 GCF_056451265.1 Rhodocaloribacter sp.
GCACGCCCGTCGCGCCCTTCGTCAGCTTGAGCGCGGTGTTACCCGGCGACCGACGCTTGCCCGGAGCGCCCCCGCGCCAACGCCGAGGTGAGCCGCCAAGGTTAGAGAGAAGAGGCCGAGTCGAGCATGGGAAAAGAAGTGCTCCGACGTGGATGAATGAGGGAGGCCGGGTAACGGCTCGCGGTTCAAGTGCGAAAAGATGCGTGTCTCATACTTTGGAACCAGCAATCAACTCCACACGGAGCAACTTGCTCTGGAAATGTCGGAACGCTTTTCGTCACTTGCAACCGCTGGTTATGTGGCTGACGACCGAGCACGATTTAACTTTCGGGCAAGCTGCACGGCTGGACGAATTAGCAGCTTTAGCGAGAGCGACCTCAGCCGTGGACGAGTTCTGATAAAGTCAGCCATAGGAGGGCTGAGTCTGTAATAAGCCCGAACGAAAGCTCGGCCTGAGCCCCGGGGCAGCAGCACTTCGTCACGGAAGCAGCGCAATTCTAGCACAACAGGATGATCGTAGTCGCCGAGGGTGGCCGTAGCAACGAAGCAGCCACCGCCACCGCTGGCAGCTACTGGCTGCGGCGCGAAGTTTGGATCTCGCTCCTTTGCCTTTTGAACTAGCCGTTGCCGTCGCTGCAAGATACGTGGAAGCCGGTTAAGTTCATCGTCCTTTCCATGCTTCAGATAATCAGCATTTTCTTTCGAGTGCTGAATCAGCTTATCGATTTCGGCAATCACTCTCGTGTATCGCTCATTCGAGGGCGCAAGCTCACAGGCGAACTCCATTATATCGAGTGCCTTGAGCCAGCCTGGTGCTTGCTCTCTACCATTTTCCATTTGATAAGAGATGCGACCAAGATTATGGACCGCCAACAGAACGCCGGGTGCGATTTCTTTCTTGTCGAACTCCCGCACACCCTCATCGAAGGCTTCCTTTGCCTTCTTGATGTAGCTCATAGCTGCAGCAATTGTCTCGTCAGCGACTCGGTCTTTCTCCTGAGCGCTGAGCCCGTTTTTGAACGCCTGCCGGACGTTGACTACCAACTCATCTAACCTCTGATTGTCTGGAGTGGAAATCCACCCTGCCGACAGCCCCTTGCCTACCCAAGCAAGCCCATCTGAGGGGTTCGCCTCAAGCAACCGAGAGTAATACTGGTACGCTTGATCATAATTCTTTGCCTCATAAGCCGTGTCGGCAAGGGTTCGGAGGTTGTCGTTGTTCTTCATCAGGTGCGTTTCGTTTGATAGTTAGACAAGAGTGGGAGGTTAAAGACAGCAGCGTTCAAGCTGTGATGCAAAGCCACATAACGACCAAGCTGTGCGGCGCAAACGAAGCGCAGCGTAGTTTGCGTCCGAACGAGCGCATTGTTATAAATCATTTTCTCCATGCCGGGTAAAACTCGAAACCTTGATTGGATCTCCACCCTACTCTTAACGGAAGATTTATTTCTTGGATTAATTTGTCAATGTAATCGTGATCCGTTTTTACAGGAGCTTGATCTAGGATAATCATCCACTCCTTATTTACCTCTCTACCTGGATAATAATTGTATTCTAAAAGTTGCCCCAGGGCCTCACGAATAGCTTTTGTTGTACCTACCCCATAAACAACTTTTAGCTCAGCGATATAACGAGTTTTTTTGATTTCAAACAAAATATCAATATAGTTTTCTTCTTGTTTTGCGGAAACACCACTTTTCTTTAGCCAAGCACAAAAATCGTTTGAAAGTTTGTTGTGTCGAGGGATAATTATCTTAAGTTTGCTCGATGACTCCCTATAATAGCCATCCTCCGCTAAAGCGGAGCGCCGTTGCCTATTTTTTTGCTTGAGCGTCGGACTAGAAGGAAACGAATCAACATAGGTAAATGACTTGAACCTGTGATTTGACGGTTTTTCAATTACAATTGGCTGTGGAAATACTTCAATTTCAGAAACTGGGCTTTTGACCCTAATATATTTCTTTTTGAATGAGTCAGTTACTTCCTTTAACGCCGCATTTTTTGTTTTGAATCTGTTTGTTGCCGACAACAATTCTTCAGCCCTGCGGTCAAATACGCCATTTTTTGTGAACGAACTGATTATCTTTGGGTATTCATGCTCAAGGATCAATTCAGCATTGTGATGAATGCCGAGAAAAAGCCATTCATTGCGCTCTTGATGGCGAGTAAAAAAACCTACGCTAAAAATGCCTTTGTTCTTATCAAGTATTTTTTGTTGTGGAACGAGATAGGTATAAGGAAAAATAAATTCATTCCACTTATCTGAAAGTTGAAAGTTCCATTCCTCGTGACCAAAACCATTTTCGCCCGGAAAACCTCGCTCATTAGTCGATCCAGAAGGAAGCTGCCATCCTCTAGTGTTCCAGCACACCCTTTGCATTAGACGTAGCACGACATCTCCTATGATTTATAACCATTGATTATCAGGTCGATTCGCCTTGATACCTTGATATTGACCGTGTTTTCAGGCACATTTGCCCGGATAACACCCTCTTTCTCCCAATATCAGGGCAAATGTGCCTTGATAACTTGATATTGACCGTGTTTTCAGGCAAACCATGGCTCCCTTACCGCCTCAACTGCCATAGGAATATAGACGTAGCCCGGCCCCATGTCAACGTCTCCTGGTCTCATCGATGAAGTCCAGCAATTCATGCGGCTCCATCACTATTCGATCCACACCGAACGTGCCTACGGCGACTGGATCAAACGCTTTGTGCGCTACCACGGAATGACCCGTCCCTCCTCCCCGTGATGCCCTCGGGCTCTCCCCGATTACGCGCGACGAAATACGAAACCCCTTCCCTTCACGTACACCGTCTAAGGTGTTCCCTGAACAGCTTCCGGCTTCGAGTCCCTCCACGGCGATGCGTGGAGGGGTATTTTCGCTCAAACGTTCAAGCGGCGACGGTGCGCTTGGTTTTTTTCGACGCGCCCCGTAGTTTGCGCCGACGTTCTTTTCATACGTGCGTCCGGTTTTGCTCTCGGATGGGATCCGGGAGCGATGAAAAGGGAATCCAGTGACCCGTCGCGACGGCGGGGAGTCTGGGGCTGTACCCGCAACTGTGAACGACGAGAGACGCTGGAGGTGTGGAAGCGCCCGGTCACTGCGCCCGCGAGGGGGTGGGAAGGCCGCGCGTGGAGCTTCCGGCGCAAGGCCGCCCGAGCCGTGGTCGTCGTGAGCCAGGAGACCTGCCGAGCGCATGGATGCCGAAGAGACCTCCGGGAACTGGGGTTGGGGCATGCCACGCCGGGTCGGTCCCGCTCGCACGACGATGCGCCGCCCCCTTTCCGGCGCGACAGCCCGAACCTCGCAGTTGAGGTTGGGGCTTTTTTATGAACCTTCGTTTCTTCTTCCTTCTCGCACTGACGGGGCTGTGTGCGCCGGGCGCGCGGGCGCAGGCGACGGCCGACACCACCGTGGCCCTGCCGGAGATCACCGTCACGGCGACGCGGGCGGAGACGACCACGGCGGAGGCGCCCGCCCGCGTGACGGTGCTCGACGCCCGCGCGATGGCGTCCGTCGCGGCGCGCTCGGTGGCCGACGTCGTCGCGGCCCGCACGGGCGCTTTCATCCGCCGCTACGGCCCCACGGGGCTCGCCTCGCTCTCGCTCCGGGGCGCGAACGCCTCGCAGACGCTCCTCCTTCTCGACGGCTTCCGTCTGGCCGCCCCCCAGCTCGGCCAGATCGATCTCTCGCTGCTGCCCACCGTCGTGCTCGCATCCGTCGAGGTGATGTACGGGGCGGGCTCGGCGCTCTACGGCTCGGACGCCGTCGGCGGGGTGGTGAACCTGCGCACGCTCCGCCCCGGCGCACGGCCTTCGGCGCGGGCTTCCGCCGAGGCGGGCGCGTTCGGTGAGCGCATGGGCGGGCTGGCGCTCTCGGGCCGGAAAGGCGCGTTCTCCGGGCTCGCCGCCGTGGAGTACCGGACCATCGACGGCGACTTCCCGTTCGTGAACCCCTCGCTCTTCCCTCCGCGCGAGGTGCGTCGGGAGGGGGCCGACGGCGAGCGTCTGGCGCTCTACGGGACGTTCGGCTATGAGCGGGGGCGGCACCGCGCCGTCCTCGGCGTGTGGCACAACGACGCCGCGCGCGGGCTGCCCGGCCCGAGCACCTCCACGCCCCGGGGCGAGCGGCAGTGGGACACCCACCTCCGAATGTGGGCCTCCGACCGCCTCCGCTTCCGATGGGGCACGCTGCGCCTCGGCGGGCTGGCGCAACGGGCTTCGCTCCGGTATCGCAACCCGCAGCTCCGGATCGACCAGACCGGGCGGACGTTCATCGCCACGGGCGAGGTCGAGGCGACGGCGGCGCTCGGGCGGCGGTGGCTCGTGGGGGGCGGCCTCACCGGCGGATACGGCCGGGCCCGGCACCCGAACCTCCGTGCCGACGCCACCGAGCGACGCTTCGGCGCGTTCGTCCACGCCGACGCCTCGTACGGACGCCTCCGCCTCTTCCCCGCGCTCCGCCTCGACGCGTACGCGCTCCCCGGCGCCGCGCGGCAGACGGCCCTCAGCCCGCGCTTCGGCCTCAACCTCCAGCCGCTCTCGTGGCGGGCGCTGCGCCTCAAGGCGAGCCTCGGACGAGCCTTCCGCGTCCCCACCTTCAACGACCGCTTCTGGCAACCCGGCGGCGACCCCGACCTCCGGCCCGAACACGGGTGGACGTTCGACGCGGGCGCGCTGCTCCATCACGCCGCGCGAGGCGTCGACCTCAAGGCCGAAGCCTCGTTTTTTCTCCACCGCCTCCGCGATCAGATCATCTGGCGACCCGTCGCCGGGGGGTTCTATGCGCCGGCCAACTTCAGCCGCGTGCGCACGCAGGGCCTCGAGCTCTCCGGCGAAGCGCGCGCCCGCCTTGCCCGCGCCGCCGCGCTCGACGCCGGCTTCTTCTATACCCTCACCGACGCCCGCGACCGCTCCGACCCCGATGCCGCTTCCTTCGACCATCAGCTCCGGTACGTGCCGCGCCAACAGCTCAAGGGCTACCTCGGCGTCGTGTGGCGCGCGCTTCGACTGGACATCTCGGCGCGGCGTGTGGGCAAACGCTTCGTCACGGCGGACGGGCGACAGGCGCTCGACCCGTACTGGGTGGTGGACGCCCAACTCCGCCTCACCGGCGCGCGCCCTCTGGCCCGCATGACGCTCGCCCTCGCCCTCGAAAACGCCTTCGACGCCGCCTATGAGGGCATCAAAGGCTATCCCATGCCGCCGCGCGCGATGCGCCTCCGGCTCACGGTGGATCTGCCCGGCGATTGACCCGGCGGCCTTCGCACCCTCCTTTCTTTCACGAAAAACAAAACCCTCATCCTCATGCGTACGGTTACCGTCTCGATTCGAAAAGCTCTTTTCCTCGCCCTCTTCCTTACGCTCTGGTGCGAACCCTCGCAGGCGCAGACGACGATGGTCTTCGTCGGCAACCAGGGCAACTTCACCGAGGCCAACGGTTCGGTCACCGCGTACGACCCGACCACGGGCGCCGTGGTGCCGGACGCCGTGCCGAACCTCAACACGCTTGTGCAGAGCATCACGCTCCATGAGGGGCGCGGCTACGTGATGGCGAACACGTCGGACCGCGTGGACGTGTTCGACCTCGAGACGCTGGCGCGCACGGCGCAGATCCTCGACGTGCCGAGCCCGCGATACATGGCCGTCGTGGGCGAGAACAAGGCATACGTGACCAACCTCTTCTCGAACACCGTGACGATCCTCGACCTCGCGAACGACGCCGTCCTCGGGACCATCCCCGTGGGCGACAACCCCGAGGGCCTCGCCGTGCGCGACGACCGCGCGTACGTGGCAAACTCCGGCTTCGGAGCGGGCACGACGGTGACCGTCATCGACACGAGCACGGACACGGTGGTCGAGACGCGCGAGGTGGGGTGCGACGGGCCGCGCTTCCTCGCCGTCGACGCCGAGGACGAGCTGTGGGTCTTCTGCACCGGCAAGACGGTGTACAACGCCGACTTCACGCAGATCATCGAGCAGACGAACGGACAGGTGGCGGCCTTCGACGAGACGACGGGCGCGGAGACGGCGCGCTTCGCGCTGGAGGCGCAGATCGGCGGCGGCTCGTCCGGGCAGGACGTGTTTTACGATCCGATCAGCGGCATGGCCTTCGCGCTCACGGGCCTGACGATCCTCCCCTTCGACACGCACACGAACGAGCCGGGCGCGCCGATCCTCCTCCCCGGCGACACCCCGGCGGGCGGCCTCGCGTACGACGGCGCGGCGGAGCGCTTCTTCGTGGGACGCGTGCCGAGCTTCACGGAAGCGGGCTTCGTGACGATCCACGACGCCGCCGGGAACGAGGTGGACCGCTTCGATGCGGGCGTCGCGCCGGCGAGCGTCGCGCTCTATCAGCCGGGGCTCAACGTGGCCGTCGAGGACGAGGGCCTCCCGGCAGACTTCCGGCTCGGGGCCAACTACCCCAACCCGTTCAACCCGGCGACGACCCTTCCCTTCGAACTGGCCCGCGCCCATCGCGTCTCGCTGAAAATCTTCAACCTGCTCGGAGAAGAGGTGGCGACGCTCGTGGACGCGGTGCTTCCGGCGGGCCGCCATACGGCGACGTGGCGCGCCGCCGGGCTGCCGAGCGGGCTGTACCTGGCGCGCCTCCAATCCGGCGCTTCCACACAAACGCGCCCGCTGACGCTCCTCAAATGATGCGCATCGATCGGTGCCATTGCTTCCGCATCACCTTCGCCGAGTTGAAAGCCGTCGCCGAGGCGGCGTGCGTGCGGGACGGAGAGCGGCTGAGCGCGCACGTCGACTTCGGGCGGAAATGCGGGTTGTGCCGCCCGTACGTCCGACGGATGCTGCGCACGGGCGAGACGGTCTTCCACGAGGTCGTCACCGAGGCCGATGAGCCGAAACCCGGACCGTCGGGCGGATGAGGACTGCAGGGCGGCCGACACTTTGGATGAACAAACGGTTAAGCATCGCCGGGGAGGACCGATACCCGCTGAAGCATCCATCCGAAGCACCGTGACCGCCATGGCTGACATCGAACACAGAAAACAGGAATTGCTCGGCCGTATCGAAGTGTTGTTGGCCGAGTCGTACCGACTCCCGAAAGCGCGCAAAAGCTGGGAGCGTCGGACGGCCATCGACTGGGAAATCCTCGTGCTTTGCCGGGAGATGGCCAACCTGTCGGCGTCCACCGAGCCGCCGTACTGGGCGGGTGAGGAGGCCGCGAAGGAGCGTGGCGACCTCCGGCCCGGGCGCCATGCAGTTCGTGCGCCGGCTTCGGTGCGCGGCGAATCCGGCAAGCCCCGGGCGGCATAGTCCGGCATGCCTCCATCGCATCGTTCACCTCCCCTCGTTCCCGTGTTCCAGCGTGCGAACGGCCCCTGGTTTCGTTAAGGGGCTTCCCCACGACGGAGCCGCATCGCGTTCGCGTCATGGGGCCGCGGCGGTCAGCCCTTTCCTTCCCTTCCCGTCTCCCCGGCATATCGTTTCACCCGCCGCGTCAGGTCCTCCTCTTCGTCCCGCGAGCGCCAGTACGCCAGGCGCTCGGCAATGGTCTTTTCATAGCCGATGCCTGAGGGTTCGAAGAAATACGTGCCCTGCATGGCGTCCGGCAGGTATTGCTGAGGGACGTAGTGGTTGCGATAGGCGTGGGGGTAGAGATAGCCCTCCCCGTGGCCGAGGCCTTTGCGGTCGCGGCCGGCGTCCTTGAGGGGGTCCGGCACGTCGGAGGTCTGCTCCTTCTCCACGAAGCGAAGCGCGTCGAAGAAGGCGTACGTGCTGTTGCTCTTCGGCGCGGTGGCGAGGTAGAGGCAGCACTCGGCCAGCAAAAAGCGTCCTTCCGGCATCCCGACGTACTCGAAGCTCTGGGCGGCGGCGCTCGCCACCGAGAGGGCGCGCGGATCGGCCAGGCCCACGTCTTCGGCGGCGAAGATGAGCATGCGCCGGAGGATGAAGCGGGGGTCCTCGCCGGCGTAGACCATGCGCGCCATCCAGTAGAGCGCCGCGTCGGGGTCGGAGCCGCGCAGGCTTTTGATGAAGGCGCTGACGGCGTCGAAGTGGGCGTCGCCTTCCTTGTCGTAGAGGACGGCCCGCTGCTGGATGCTGTCCTCGGCCACGGCGAGGGTGATGCGGATGCGGCCCTCGGCGTCCGGCGGCGTGGTCTCGACGGCGAGCTCAAGGGCGTTGAGAAGCGAGCGGGCGTCTCCGTTGGCCGTCGAGAGGAGGTGTTCGAGGGCGTCGTCGTCGATCCGCACGTCGCGCCTGCCGTAGCCGCGCTCCTCGTCGGCGAGCGCGTGCCGGACGATGGCGCGGAGGTCGTCCGTCGTGAGCGTCTTCAGTTCGAAGACGCGCGAGCGGCTGACCAGCGCCCGGATCACCTCGAAGTACGGGTTCTCCGTCGTCGCGCCGATAAAGATGACCGTGCCGTTCTCGACGTGCGGGAGGAGCGCATCCTGCTGCGCTTTGTTGAACCGGTGGACCTCGTCGACGAAGAGGATCGTGCGGCGCTGATGGAGCCGCAGGCGCGTCTGCGCCTCGTCGATGGCCGCGCGGATGTCGCGGACGCCGGCGAGCACGGCGTTGAGCGTGGTGAAATGCGCCTGCGTCGCGCCCGCGATGATGCGGGCGAGCGTCGTCTTGCCCGTGCCCGGCGGTCCATAGAAGATGAGCGAGGAGACGCGGTCGGCCTCGATGGCTCGACGGAGCAGCCGCCCCGGCCCGAGGATATGGGCCTGCCCCACGAAGGCGTCGAGCGTGCGCGGACGCATCCGGTCGGCCAGCGGCGCGCGCGCGGCGCGGTACTGCTCGGCGGCGTCCGCGAAAAGATCGGCCATGGCATCGGTGCGGTTGGAGAAAGGATGGTCCCTTTCAAAGTCGAAACCCGAAGCCGTGTTTCCCGGTGGCAGGACTCACGTCCCGGGGCTCGCTGTTCGTACCCCCACACTCCCCGCCCTTCCCACCGTCAGTCGTCCGCGCCTCCGGCGTCCCGCACGGTGAAGGCGAGCATCATCCCGGCGTGAAGGTGCTCGGCGATGTGGCAATGCATCATCCAGTCGCCGGGGTTCGACATATCCACGAGCACGTCCATCGTGGAGCCGACGGGCACGATGGCGGTGTCCTTCCACACGAGGTTCGCGTTCGGCACGCCGTCCCTCGCGAGGACGAGGAAGCGCTGTCCGTGGATGTGGATGGGATGGTTCATCGGGTGGAAGGTTTTCGGATCGTTGAACACGCGGAGCTTCACCACGTCGCCCTGGTCGAAGGTCCAGTGGATGTCCATGTTCTCCCGCCCCGAATCCGCGTCCCGGAGGATCCACCGCACCTCTTTCACGCTCGAAAGCCAGTTCATCATCGGCATGGCGTCGTTCCACTCCATCGGCGGCACGTACAGCGTGTCCATCGCCATCATCTGCATGACCGCCGGCGGCAGCCCGTCCACGTCGACGCCGAGGACGATCTCGTGATCGACGGGCTTGTCGAAGTACGGGCGGAAGGCTTCGATGTCGCGCCGGACGTCGGCGTTCTCCCGAAGCGTCTCGAAGGAAGCGCCGAGGTCCTCGGCCACCGGCTCCTCGGCGACGGTCACGAGGCCGAGCGTATCGACGTGCGGGTAAAACTCCCCCCGGAAGTGGTTGATCGCCTGAATCGAATTGGTGAGGGCCACCGTGCCGGGCGCGTCGAAGCGCACCTCGACGACGTACCGCTCCGCCGGCGCGATGGGCACGCTTCCGACCCACTCCTCGCGCTCGAACTTGCTCACGTCCGAGGCCACGATCTTCACCGGCGCGCCCCCGAAGACGACGTTGAAGGTGCGCGCGTTGGCCACGTTCGTGAGGAAGAACCGCACCACCTCGCCCTTTTTCACCGAGAGCCGGTAGTCCGGCGCGCCGTTGACGAGCATGACGTTGCCGAAGCGCCCCATGAGTGTGTGGTTCGGTCCCTCTTCGCCGAAGGGCATCAGCCCACGCGCATCCACGAGGAGGTCGTCGAGGATGAGCGCCTCTTCACGATGAACGGGCCCGTAATAGTCGGCGTCCGGGGAATCGACGAGCATGTTGCCGTAGAGCCCGAGATCCTGTTGAATATCCTCGCGCACATGCGGGTGGTACCAGTAGACGCCCGCGTCGGGGAAGCGGACCTCGTACGTGAACGTCCCGCCGGAGGCGACGGGCGCCTGCGTGAGGCCGGGCACGCCGTCGAAGCGGTTCTCGAGGCGGAGGCCGTGCCAGTGGACCGTCGTCGGCATCTCGATGTGGTTCGAAAAGCGCACGACGATCTTCGCGCCTTTCTTCACGCGGAGGAGCGGGCCGGGATACTGCCCGTTGTACCCGTACATGACGAACGTCCTGCCGCCGAGCGTGCGGCGCACGAAGCCCGCCTCGAGCTCGAGCGTGTCGCCGTCTGCCATGGCGACGACCTCGCGGGGCCGGGCTTCGGGAAACCTCGCGGGGTCCATGCCCTCGCCGGGGAGGTGCGGCGCGACCCTCGGCATGTTGCCCATGAGTTCCGGCATCATCGGCATCGAGGCATCCATCGGCGGCATGCGCCAGGCGAGGCTGTCGCCGGACATACCCATGCGGTGGCCCTCATGCTGCCCCCGCGCCGGGGCCGCAAAGAGCAGAAGAACGAGGAGAAAGAGTCGGTTTTTTTTCAAGCGCATCGGAGCCGTCCTTGTCAATACCCGTAATTCGCGCACGGCTCCTGATTGAACGGCCCGTGCCCGGCCATGGTGTGCATGTACCCGCTCTTCGAGAGCCCCCGAAGCGCCACGGGGCCGGACCACCGCGCGCCGGGCGTCTCCGCCGTCGGTTCGAGCGTGACGATGACGAGAAACTTGTTCCACCGCACCCGCCCTTTCGCCAAGCCGTCCGCGTCGAGCGGGCCGAGGCGTTCGACCGCGCCGAGATCCGGCGTGGCGATCCAGACGACGTACGCGCCCGTCGTCGCCGGACGGAGCCCTTCGACGGAGACCGCGAGGTCGTACACGTAATGTCCCTCGGGCGTGAGGGCGACGCCGAAGGGCGAACGCGCAAAGGTCACGTAGCCGACACCTTTTGCCTGCCGCGCGCCGGGCACGCGCTTCGTCGGGACGAGGTCGATCTTGTAATACTCCGGCGGACCGGGATCGGCCCGGCATCCGACGTCGGGCGGAACATCCGCTCCGGCGGGCGTGGGCGCGCCCCAGGCGAAGAGCGCGAGCGCGAGGCCCGCACACCGGCACAGGTTTCGGAAAAGCATACGGGAAGGGTTGGGGTTCAAAAGAGCGCGGTGACGGCTTCGATGACCTTCGTGTGAACGTCGGGGTGTAATACGCTCGGCACCAGTTCCTGGTTTTCGGCCAGCTCCGAGATGGCGCGAGCGGCGGCGATCTTCATCTCCGGGGTGATGGCCGGACTGCCCACCTGAAGGGCAGCCTTGAAGAGGCCGGGGAACGCCAGCGCATTGTTCACGCTCTTGCCGTCGGCGGCGAACGCCGCGCCGGCATCGATGGCTTCCTCGGGGAAGATTTCCGGGATGGGGTTCGAGAGCGAGAGGATGATCTGCCCCTTGCGCACCATCTCGGGGCGAATCAGCCCCACCACGCCCGTCGTCGCGATGACCACGTCGGCGCGGGCCAGCGCGTCATCGAGTTCGGCGATGATGCCGCCTCGCGCGCGGAGGTGCGCTTGCGCCTCCGGGTTCGGGTCCACGCCGAGGACCGTGAAGCCATATTCGATCAAGAGCCGGGCGATGCCGAAACCGGCGGCCCCGAGGCCGATCTGCGCAAAGACGAGCGAGGGGTCCTCTTCCCGCCCCACATACCGGAGGGCGCTGAGCACCGCCGCGAGCAAAACCGTGGCCGTGCCGTGCTGATCGTCGTGCATGACCGGCTGGGGCAACCGACGAATCAACTCTTCCTCGATGTAAAAGCAATCCGGCGTGCGGATGTCTTCGAGATGAATCCCCCCGAAGGTCGGCGCGATGCGGACGACGGCCTCGATGAAGGCGTCCGGATCTTTCGCATCGATGAGCACGGGAACGGCGCTGATGCCGACGAACTGATCGTAGAGAACGGCTTTGCCTTCCATGACGGGCATGCTCGCCACCGGCCCGATGTCTCCGAGGCCGAGCACGCGCGTGCCGTTGGTGAAGATGCCGACGCTGTTGCCGATGCCGGTGTACTGCCGGGCCAGCGCCGGGTCGTTGGCGATCGAGGTGCACACGCGCGCCACGCCCGGCGTATAGATGTACCGCAGATCTTCGAGCCGTTCGAGGTCGCGCGTCCGCCCGCAGTGAATCTTGCCGCCGACGTGCCGCTCGAAGACGAGGTCTTTGACCGCCAGGATCTCGCTCGTCGTCTGCTCCCGCACGGCCTGCTTCACCGCTTCGAGGTGCGCCTCGTCATACACCGAAAGGGTGACGTCCCGGAACGAGTGATCCTTGCCGATGAAGCGCGTCGTGATGTCGCCGATGAGCGCGCCGGCTTCCCCGATCACCGAGAGCAGATGGCCGAGGTAGCCCGCCCGATGCGGGTTCTTGATCGTGACGAGGACGTCGGTTTCGGGAAAGCGAGGGCGTGAGGCAGGCATGGTCTGAGCCGGAAAAGCGATGGGAAAGCGGACCCGCGCGCGGCGGGCGAACCACGGCCGGAGACGGGTCCTCCCGGAGACGCAGGCGTCGCCGATGCGCACCGGCCGATGCGCCCGTCCAACCTCGCCCGGGTCAATGCGTTCCGGCGGGTTCGTCGTCCCACTTCTGCGCGCTCGAGACATCCGGCACGCCCCAGTCGGCGCCGTTCCATCCCTCGAAGCCTTCCATGCGGAACGTCCAGAAGCCGGTGGTCATGTCGCTGACGACGATCAGCCCGTCGGCATTGCGCACGTCCACGCCGAAAGCGCCGTTGAAGACCGGATAGCGGTCCGTATTCGGGGGACCGACGTACGTGTCGTAATACGCCACGGTGACGGGGTTCTTCGGGTCCATCAGGGAGAAGACCTGAAGCCCGTCGAGGTAACCGGAGACGAAGACGTAGGGCCAGCGCACTTCGTGGTTGTGCGTGAGGTTGCGCCAGTCGGCGGTCCATGCCGAGATGGGTTCCCGGATGTTCTTCACCTCACCGTCGAGGGCGGGCTGGAGGTCGAAGATGCGCAGCGGGGCGTACTGATATTCGGTCTCCGCCACGGCATAACGTCCGTTCGGGCCGGGGGTGAACGTGTGTCCCCACGCCACGCCGGAGATGCCGGTGAGCGTGACGAGGAGTTCCGGGTTCGCCAGGTCGGTGACGTCGTAGACGTAATAGCCGCCGGTGCCGCCGCCATAGAAGCGATCCTGCCCGCTGTCCGTGTGATAGCCCACGTAAAAGTCGTGATAGCCGCGCCGCCCCTCGTTCGGGTTGGGCACCTCTCCGACGAGCGCGTGCGCGACGTCGCCCTCGACCACCTTGCCGAGGTCGTACACGTGGGCGGTGGGGCCGGACGTGGTGGTGAAGAGGAGCACCCGTCCGCTCGAATGCTTATAGATGAAAATGTTGTGGAAGCCGCCGGGCTTCTCCGGCTCCCGGATGCGGGCCACCTCACGCACCGTCGCGGGATCGGGCAGGCCCGTCACGTCGAGCACCACCGCGCCGAGGTCGGCGTCCGGCCCGCCCTGTCGAAACTGAAGCGACTGCACCACATAGTACCGGCCTTTCCATTTGAAATGCTTCACGTCCATCCCGCCCGTGCCCAGGTGGAGGTCCTGATTCTCGATGCGCCACCGGTAGATCACCTTCGGGTTCGAGGGGTCGGAGACGTCGATGATGTCGGTGCCGCGCGGGCCTTCCTCGCCATAGACCATGCGGGCGACGTACGCGTACGGACGCGAGAGCTCCTGTTCGAGGTCGAGGTCGGCCACGCTCAGTCGCGGGCCGAGCGGGAGATGCCCCAGCACTTCGATGTTGTCGCTGCCGGGCTCGAGCGCCGTCCACTGCCCGCGCACGGGCGCGGCGGCGAAAAGGAACGCGAGGAGGAGAGGGAAAAGAGCCTTACGGGTCGTCATGACGGTGTCTCGGATTAAGAATACGGATGAAAAGGGTTCGGACGGCGGTCGAAATTCGGCCTTTCGAGTTTTTCGCAAAGGCGCGCGCCCACGGTCAAAGATCAACGTCTCGTTTGCGTACGACGAAGAGCCCCTCGCGCATACTCGTGACGCCGATGAGACCGCTCTTGAAATACGGATAATTGCTCCACGAACCGTTGAAGACCGCCGCATCCGGCCCGCCTACCGTGTCGAAGAATCCAACCTCGACGGGATGCTCACGGTCTGTGACGTCGAGCACGCGGAGCCCGCTGACGTAGTTCGACTGATACATCAGGTCGCCCCGGACATAGAGGTTGTGATCGATGGCCGGGTTCCGGGAAATGTGGGCGCCGACGAGTTGGGGGTCTTCGAGGTCGGACACGTCCCAGATGAGGGTGCGCGTGCCGGTCACGGCCCCGATCATCTCGTCGCCCTCGTCGTTCATGTAAAAGTACCGGTGATCCTCCGTGAGCCAGCCTTGATGGGCATACGCCACGTTCGGATACGACGCTTTCGCGAGCACCCTGGGGTTTTGCTTGTCCGTCACGTCGGCAATGGAGAGGGCCGTCTCGTTCGAGCCGAGGCAGATCTCGCGCCCCCGGTAGCGGGCGTCCGGGCCGTGGTACGTCACGCACTGCGCATCGTGGGTGGTTCCGGTGCCCGAGTTGCCCGTGCCTTCGTGGCTGAAGCATCCGGCGAAGGCCGGGTGTTCGGGATCACGGACGTCGATCATGTGGAGGCCGCCGCCGCACGTCTCGCCGCCCATGCTCGCCGCCACGATGTACGCGAAGCCGGTATCCTCGTTGATGACGATGTTGTGCGCGCTGTGGATGCGGTCATAATGAGCGTCCTCGGTGAACGTCACGGGCGGGTCGGTCACGTGACGGAGGCGGGTGAGGTCGAAGATCTGCAGGCCGTGCGGGCCGGCGCCGTCGGCCACGATGAAGGCGTGATCCTTGTAGACCTTCACGTCGCGCCACAGGCTCGCCGGGACGCCCTCCGTGCGGGGGAGGTCGCCGAGGAAGACGGGGTATTCGGGGTTGGAGAGATCCACGAAGGCGAGGCCGTCGTTCCGCCCGACGAGGGCGTATTCCTTGCCCGTCTCGGCGTCGGTCCATCCCCAGAGGTCGTTCACGAAGACGCCGCGCACGCCGCCGAGGTCTTCGACGGAGAGGAAGGAGACGAGGTCCACGTTGTCGCAGGCGAAGCCGGAGGCGGCGCCGTCGGCGCACGGCTGCATGCCGCCGGCGATGGAGGGCGGCGCGTGGCTTTCGGTGATGAGCGCGGCGTCCTCACGCCAGTCGCCTTCTTCGCCCCGCACGAAGAGTACGGCGCGTCCGAGACCGTAGTCTGCGCCGGGCGCGCCCACCGCCACCCGGTCCCCGTAGGCGGCCAGGCCGGTGGCGAACCCGTCGCCGAGGTCCGGACGGCGCGCGTGCCGCTTGTCGGCGTGAAGCCGGCGCCCCTGCTCGTCGTGGCGATACACGTAGACGCTTCCGTGCGTCTGGCGTCCGCCGGGCGCGCCGATCCATACCGCGTCGCCGCCCGCGGCGAGGGCCGCGCCGAACCGCAGGCCGGGCCGCGCATCGAACGGCGCGAGCGCGCCGGCTTCCCGCCATGCGCCCGCCTCTTCGTCATAATGAAACCCGTAGGCCCCTCCGACGCCATCCCGAAGCTCCGGCGCACCGACGAGCGCCCGGTCGCCGGAGAGCACGAGCGCCGCGCCGAAGTGCGCGCCGTCGTCGAGGGTGGACGGCGCGAGGACGCCGATTTCCCGCCATGCGTCCGTTTCCGCATCGCAGGCAAAGGCATAGACCGCGCCCATGCCGTCGTCGCGGCGGGGCGCGCCGACCATGGCCCGGTCCCCATCGAGCGCCACACGCGCGCCGAAGCGGCTGCCCGGCGCGGTGTCGCTGCCGAGGAGCTTCGTCTGAAGGCGCCATGCGCCGGAGGCGTCTCGCCGGTAGACGTACACCGCTCCGGTCCCTTCCGCCTCGGCAAAAGCCCCGACCATCGCGACGTCGCCGGAGAGCGCCACGTGCACGCCGAAGCCCTCCGCGCCCTCGGGCGGCGTCCACCGGTCCGTCTGCCGCCACGCGCCGTCGTCGTCGCGCTCGAAGACGTAGACCACCTTCGGCGGACCGCCGGGGAACGGCGTCTGCCCGAAGGCGCTCACGAGCAACGTGCCGCCGTCGAGCGCGAGGCTCGCGCCGAAGCCGTCGCCGAAGACGGGCGTGGGCCCCTGTAGCCGGGCCGCCTCTCGCCACGCGCCGCCCTCCTCCCGGCGGAAGACGAAAACGGCGCCGGGATCACCGAGACTGAGCGGCTGCCCCACCAGCACCTCGTCCTCGCCCACGGCGAGCGCTGCGCCATAGCTCGCGAATTGCGCCGAAGCCGACGCCACCACAAGGCAACTCATGAGCAAAAAAACTCCGGAAAAGAGAGGGCGGCGGCTCATGTCGATCTCGGGATTGGATGAGCGGAAAGCCAGGGATCGCACGCGGAAAAGGGGCGGGGCGGCAGCAACCATTGGCTGAAAGGCGGCGTGTCTTTCGAAAAGCAAAGACAGCATAACAAACGACGCGGGAAAATGCAAAACGGGGCGCGCATGTGTCCCGGCGTTCGGGGCCAAAGAAAAAGGGTGGAGCCGAAGCTTCGGCCCCACCCTTTTGTGGTGTCGGAAGGAACGCCATGTCAGAAGTCCATGTCGCCCATGCCGCCGGGCATGGCCGGCGCTTTCTCCTTCTCGGGGATGTCGGCCACGATCGTCTCCGTGGTCAGGAGCAGACCGGCCACCGAGGCGGCGTTCTCCAGCGCCGTGCGCGTCACCTTCGTCGGGTCGATCACGCCCATGGCGATCAGGTCCCCGTACTCGTCCGTGCGCGCGTTG
>NZ_JBWOPL010000024.1:0-31492 GCF_056451265.1 Rhodocaloribacter sp.
CACCTGGGGGTTGCGGTCGACGAGGGGGAACCACGAGCTTTGCACCTGCACCATGATGCGGTGTCCGGCCTTGAACGTGTGGAAGACGTCGGGCGTGTCGAAGGTGATCTCGGCAACGGCGCCGGGCGTGAACGGCTCGGGCGTCTCGAAGTCGTTCCGGAACTTGCCGCGGAAGACCTCGGCGCGGACGAGCATCTGATAGCCTGCCATCGGCACGTCGAGGTATTTGTCCTCCGGCTTCTGCCATTCGGGCATGTCGTCCGGGAAGACGTCGATGAGCTTGACCACGAAGTCGGCGTCCGTGCCGGTGGTGGAGACGAAGAGGTCGGGCGTGACCGGCCCGGCGACGGTGACGTCTTCGGTGAGCGGCTCGGTCCGGTAGACGAGGACGTCGGGTCGGTCGGCTGCGAAGCGCTGATCCTCGACCATGTACTCGCGCGTGCGGGCGAGCGTGACCTCCTGCGTGTACGGCACGGGGTGGGCCGGGTCGCTCTCGTACGCGTCGGCGGCGTCGGCGTCGGTGGGCGGCTCGAAGGAGAGGCGACCGTCGGCGTGGAAATACAGCGCGGCCGCTTCGAGGGCGGGCGGCGGCCAGGCGTCGAACTCGTGCCACGCGTTCGAGCCGGTGGCATAGGCGAGCACCTCCGGCGGATCCCACGTCCCCTTGTCCTTGAGGTAATAATTGAAGAACGGCAGGTCCACGTTCTCCTGATAATAGACCGACGTTTTCTGCCCGAAGGAGACATCGCCGAGGTGGTCGCCGTCGGAGCGGACCCATCCGCCGTGGAACCACGGGCCGAGGACGACGATGTTGTTCGCCTCGGGATTGTTCGCCTCGATGGAATGGTAGATCTGAAGCGGGCCGTACGGGTCCTCGGCGTCGAAAAAGCCCGCCACGGTCATCACGTTCGTCGAGACGTCCTTCAGGTGCGGGATAAGGTTTCGGCTTTGCCAGAAGGCGTCATACGTGCCGTGGGTCATGAGCGAATCCCAGAACGCGATCTTGTGGTGGAAATAGCGGTCGTTCGCGTTCGGGAGCGCGCCCATGTCGAGGAAGAAATCGTACGCATTGTCGAACGAGCCGAAGTCGAAGCGCGGCCCCCACCGTTTGCCCCAGCGGTCGGTGGGGTTCGGGCCGGGGCTTTCGAAGAAATAGAAGAAGGCGAAGGCGTCCTGCAGGTAGAAGGCGCCCTTGTGGTGGAAGTCGTCGCCGATGAACCAGTCGCCGATGGGGGCCTGGGGCGAGGCGGCGCGGATGGCGGGGTGGGTGTGGGTGATGCTCGCGGCGGTGTAGAAGCCGGGATACGAGATGCCCCAGAGGCCCACGCGCCCGTTGTTCGGCGTCACGTGGGCGAGGAGCCACTCGACGGTGTCGTGCATGTCGGTGCTCTCGTCGATGCATTCCGGCGGGGCGTCGTCCGGGCAGGCGGGCGTCATGTGGCGGTACGTGCCCTCGGACAGGAAGCGCCCGCGCACGTCCTGTTTGACGAAGATGAAGCCCTCGTCCATGAAGCGCGTCGAGCCGGTGGGGCCGAGCCAGGAGGCATACGCCTCGCCGTAGGGGCCGGCGCTGTACGGCGTGCGGGTCATGAGGAACGGGTACGTCTCGCTCGTGTCCTTCGGCGTATAGACGACCGTGTGGAGGTGCACGCCGTCGCGCATGGGGATGTCGTATTCGTGCTTCGTATAATGCGCGGGGACGTCGAAGGCGGGGGCTTCGGGCGCGCGGCGGCAGGCGGCGAGCGCGAGGCTCGCGAGGACGAGGAGGGCGAGGGTCGGGAGGAAGCGCCGGGAGGTCATGAGCGTGTCTTTTGGAGGGGGGAGACGGGACCTTGCCGCCGCGCGCGCCACAGGAGCACGAGCCCGGCGACGATGACGGGGAGGCTGAGGATCTGGCCCATGCTCAACGGGAGCGCCTCGCCGAAGGCGGCCTGGCGCACCTTTACGAACTCGATGAAGAACCGGGCCGTGAAGACGAGCACGAAGAAGAGGCCCGTCAGCAGCCCGCGCGGCGTCCGCGCGCCATAGCGGCGATAGACGGACCAGAGCACGAAGAAGATGAGGAGGTACGCGAGCGACTCGTAGAGCTGCGCCGGATGGCGCGGCAGCGGGTCGACGCGGGCGAAGACGACGGCCCAGGGGACGTCCGTCGGCGTGCCGAGGATCTCGGAGTTGAACAGGTTGCCGAGGCGGATGAACGCGCCTCCGAGCGCCGTCGGCACGGCCACGCGGTCGAGGAGCCAGAGGTAGGGCTGGTCCCTCGTCTTCCGGCTGTAGAGGTAGAGCGCGAGGAGGATGCCGATGGCCCCGCCGTGGCTCGCAAGTCCGCCGCGCCAGACCTTGAGGATCTCGAGCGGGTGGGAGAAATAGTAGCCGGGGTCGTAGAAAATCACGTGCCCGAGCCGCGCCCCGACGACCGTGCCGACGAGCATATAGATGAGCAACCGGTCGAGGTCGGCCTCCGGCTTGCCCTCGCGCCGGTAGATCGACCGCATGAGGAAGTAGCCGAGCACGAAGCCGAGGGCGAAGAGCAACCCGTACCAGCGCACGGTGAAGGGGCCGAGGGTGAAGATGACGGGGCTTACGTCCCAGACGAGATGCGAGGAGTCGGGCATGGGGAAAGAGAGGAGGGAAGACGTTCGGAGAGCCGGGGCGGATCGCGCCCCGCAAACCTACGGCATATCCGGCACTTTTTCAGCGTGGAGGCGGGAGGAATCGAGGACCGGCGCCGCCGGAGCCGACGCCTGAATTAAAGCAAGGGTAATCGCGCGATAACACAGGCATAACGTCCCGGAGATACCTTTGCCGTCGCCCATCGCCCCCCCTCGTGCGGACGATGCGCCTCCTTTGGACGATCCACCCGGCTATACACAGATTCTCGATGCACCCATCGTATGCGGCTCTCCGGAAGGTCCGGTTCGGGCCGGGCCTTCTGGCTTTTTTCCTTTGTGTCTCGACGGCTTTCGGTCAGCAGTCCGGCAGGGTCGCCGGCGTGGTGGTCGATGCCGAGACGGGCGAGGCGCTCATCGGCGCCGGCGTCATCATCGTGGGCACGACCACCGGTTCGACGACCGACCTCGACGGGCACTATGAGATCCCGAACCTCGAGCCCGGAGTCTACGACCTTCAGTTTTCGTACATCGGATACAACCCCGTCACGGTGGGCAACGTGGCGGTGCGCGCCGGAGCGACTACGCGCGTCGATATGGGCCTCACCTCTGCCGCGATCGAGGTGGGCGAGGTGTTCGTGGAGGCGCGGGCCGCGCGCGACAGCGAGGCGTCGTTGCTGCGGCAGCGACAGAAGGCCGCCGCCGTCAGCGACGCCGTCAGCGCCGAGGTCATCGGACGCTCCGGCAGTTCGAACGCCGCCGACGCCATGAAGAAAGTCACCGGGGCGACCGTCGTCGGAGGCCGGTACGTGTACGTGCGCGGCCTCGGCGACCGTTATACGAACACCCGGCTCAACGGCGCCGAACTGCCCACCTCCGACCCCGACCGCAACGCCGTCGCCTTCGACCTCTTTCCCGCCGGCCTGCTCGACAACATCGTCACCACGAAGACCTTCACGCCCGACAAGCCCGGCAGCTTTACCGGGGGCAGTGTCAACATCGCCACGAAGGATTTCCCGGAGGTCTTCAACTTCTCCGTTTCGTCTTCGCTTTCGTACAACTCGAACATCGGCGTCGGCGGAGATTTCCTGTCCTACAACGGCGGAACCGTCGGCACGTTTGGAGACAACGGCGGCACGCACCGGCTGCCGGCCCTTCTCAAGGACCCCAACGTTGAGGTCCCGCCGCTCGGGGAGGCCTTCACGGACCCGGCGAAAGCGCAGGCGCTGGATCGCCTCTCGAAGGCCTTCGATCAGACGATGGCGCCCTCGTTCTTCTCCGCGCCCGTCAATCGGAGCTACAGCCTCTCGCTCGGCAATCAGATGCCGCTCTTCGGACGGCCGCTCGGGCTCATCGGCGGGGTGAGCTATAGCCGAAAGCGGACGGGATATGAGGGGGGGCTGACGGCGCGGTATCAACTCACCGGGAAGGTCTCGGAGGTCGAAAGTCTGAACAACGACTTCCTCTTCAAGGACATGAAAGGCGTCGACGAGGTGCTCTGGGGCGGCCTGGTGAACGCCTCGTACCAGCTCCACCCGCGTCACGAACTCGGCGTCAATTATCTCTACAGCAGGAGCGCCGAATCGACGGCCCGTTTTCAGTTCGGCTCCTTCCCGCGCGACCTCAGCCCCGAGGCCGTCTACCAGACGCGGGTGCTCCGCTTCGTCGAGCGGACGCTCCACAGCCTGCAGGGCCGGGGCGAGCACGCGCTCGGAAAGACGAAACTCTCGTGGAACACCACCTATGCGCGCTCCCGGCAGGACGAACCCGACCTCCGGTATTTCACGAACAACTTCTCCGTCATCGAGCGCGGCGGGGTGGTCGATACGTTGTACACCGTTCAGGCTTCCATCTACCCCGTCCCCACCCGGTATTTCCGCACGCTCGAAGAGGACAGTTGGAACTCGAATCTCGATTTCTCCCTGCCGGTGCGTTCGTGGAACGGACGCGTGGCCCGTCTGAAGATGGGGGGCAGTTATGTTCGGAAAGACCGCGCGTTCCGGGAGCGCCGCTTCGAGTTTCGCACGGACAGCCGCGCCGCGCGCTATGCCGGCGACCCCGAGTCGTTCTTCGGCGCTCAGAATGTGGGGATTCTCGAGGAGCAGAGCACGGACCGGTTCTTCCGTTTCGGCAACTACGTCGTCGATGCTTCGCAGCCGTCGAGCAACTATGACGGGACGCAGTCCGTTGCGGCGGCGTACGTGATGGCCGACTGGCCCCTGACGCGCCGGTTGCGGCTCGTCGCCGGGGTGCGTTATGAGACGACCGACATCGAGGTGGCCAGCCTCGACTCGTCCCTGACGCGGGGACGGCTCGACGAGCGGGACTGGCTCCCGTCGGCGAACCTGATCTATCGGCTTTCGGACCGGATGAACCTGCGCCTGGCCTACGGACGCACGCTGGCCCGCCCCATCTTCCGCGAGCTCGCCCCCTATGCCTCGTTCGCCTTCGTGGGGGACTACATCTTCATCGGCAATCCCGAACTGAAGCGGACGCTCATCGACAACCTGGACCTGCGGTGGGAATGGTTCCCCCGTCCCGGGGAAATCCTGGCCGTCAGCGGATTCTATAAATCGTTCAAGAACCCCATCGAGCGGGCCATCAATCCCCTTGCGGCGGCGGCCAACCCGGAGGTGCAGTTCCGCAACGTGGGGCGGGCCGGCGTCGCCGGTCTGGAATTCGAAGCCCGGAAAAACCTGGACGGCATCGCGGGCGTGCTCCGCCATGTTCAGATCGGCGGCAACGTCTCGCTCGTGCACTCGCGCGTAGACATCGCGCCGGATGAACTCTCCCTCGTGCGGGCCTTCGACCCGTCGGCGTCGGCGTCGCGTCCTCTCATCGGGCAATCCGGCTACACCGTCAACCTGGACGCCGCCTACGACAATCCGACTACGGGGACCCTCTTCAGTGTCTATTACAACGTTTTCGGCAAACGCCTCGACAAGGTCAGCATCGGCGGAACGCCGGACATCTACGAGAAGCCGCAAAACCTCCTCGACCTGACGTTCAAACAGCGCCTCTGGCGCGGGCTCAAGCTGAACGTCGCCGTCAAGAACCTGCTCGACGCCCGCTTCCGACTCGCCCACGACTTCCGGGGACGCGAGTACGTGACGCAGGAATACCGGCTCGGGCGGTCGTACGCGCTGGGGGTGAGCTTCAGCCCATGACGACCTCCGCTTCGTTTCGTTTGCTCCGGGGTGGCTCCGCAAAGAGCCGCCCCGACTTGTTATGGGGCCATGTTAAGAAATCATAAGCAAGCAGCCAGCGGCTTTTTCCCGCCTGTGCGCTGCTCCGGACGACGCCGTCTCGGGCGCGCATGAACACCATCAATCACCTTTGAAGGAGGACAGAAACGCGATGTTGAAAAGAATCGCTACCGTTGTAATGTTGTTGTGGCCCCTCGGGCTTCGTGCGCAGGACGTGGTCACGGTGAGGGATGCGGACGTCGAGGGGGACGTGGTCTGGACGGCGGACCACACCTACGTGCTCGACGGCCTGGTCTTCGTCGAAGCCGGCGAGACGCTCACCATCGAGGCCGGGACGGTCGTCAAGGGCAAGCCCGGACAGGGCGAGAACGCCTCGGCGCTCATCGTCGCACGCGGCGGCAAGATCTACGCCGAGGGCACGCCCACGCATCCGATCATCTTCACGGCCGAGGCCGACGACGTGGCCGACCCGAACGACCTGCCGCTGGACACGCGCGGGCTCTGGGGCGGCGTGATCCTGCTGGGCAACGGACGGCTCAACTCCACGCCGGGCGAGACGCAGATCGAGGGCATCCCCACGACGGAGCCGCGCGCCCGCTACGGCGGCGACGACGACGCCGACGACTCGGGCGTCTTCCGCTACGTCTCGATCCGCTACGGCGGCACGGACATCGGCGCCGGCAACGAGATCAACGGCCTGACGATGGGCGCCGTCGGCTCGGGCACGACGATCGAGTTCGTGGAGGTCTTCGGCAATCAGGACGACTGCTTCGAGTTCTTCGGCGGCGCGCCGCAGACACGCTACCTGGTGGGCGCTTTCTGCGGCGACGACACGTTCGACTACGACGAGGGTTTCCGGGGCAAGGGTCAGTTCTGGTTTTCACTTCAGGCTCCGGAGATCGGCAACCGCGCCGGAGAGCACGACGGAGGCACCGATCCGGAGGACGGCGCGCCGCTGGCGATACCGACGATCGCCAACGCGACGTACATCGGTTCAGGCGCCGGCTCGACGAACGTGGAGAACGACGTGACGCTGAAGTTTCGGGACAATGCCGGGGGCAAGTACTACAACTCGGTGTTCACGGACTTTTTCGGTTCGGGTGTGGACGTGGAGGATCTGGATTCGGGGGAGGACAGCCGTTCGCGTCTGGAGCATGGCGATCTGTTGTTGTCGTCGAACCTGTGGTGGGGATACGGAGCGGGGAACACGCTGGAGTCGATTGCGCCGGAGTCGTTCGTTCGGGAGCATCTTTCGGCGAACGGGAATGCGGTGTTGGACCCGGCGCTTCGAGGGATCAGCCGTTCGGCGGACGGCGGTCTGGATCCTCGTCCGTCGCCGGGCAGTCCGGCATTGACGGGTGCGACGCCGCTCTCGGATCCGTTCTTCGAGCCGACCGACTACCGGGGCGCCTTCGGAGAGACGAACTGGGCCGCGGACTGGACCCTGCTCTCGGCGGCGGGCGTGCTCTCGAGCGCCGGAGCAGGCACGCCGGAAGCGACGGCGACGGCCATCGAGACGCTCGATACGGCCCTCCCGCAGACCTTCGCTCTCGAGCAGAACTATCCGAACCCGTTCAACCCCACGACCACCATCGAATTTAGCCTGGAACGCCCGCAGACCATCCGTCTGGCCGTCTACGACGTGCTGGGTCGCGAGGTGGCGGTGCTCGCAGCCGGACCGCAGCCGGCCGGGACGTTCCGCGCCACGTTCGATGCCACGGGCCTGTCCTCCGGTGTGTACCTCTATCGCCTTCAGTCGGAGGCCGGCATGTTCACCCGAACGATGATGCTCATCAAATAAATCGGAAGGGTTCTCCGCGCCTTCGGCCGGTCCGGAACCGTATCGCTGATGCCGGTTGCCCGTTTTCGGCGGGTTCGTTCATGATAGATCGGAAGGAGGATGAGAAGATTGATGCAAGGGAGATTTTTCAACGGAAGGCCTCTTTCCCATCTATGGACGGACCTGCCGGGAGCCGGCGCCGCAGAAGATAGAACACGTACGGCCATGATCTATAAAATGGCCCGGCAACGCCGGCCGCACGTGCTCGTCGGGGGGAAGGACAAAGAGACACTGGAAAGGCTTTCGGCCGCGCTCGAAGGCGCCGGCTTCCGGGTGGAGCAGGCCTGCGAGGAAGAGGAGACGCCGGCAAAGATCCTGGCCGATTCGCCGGCCCTGTTGGTGCTCGACGTGGGGGGCGCGCGCGAAGAGGGGCTGGAGGTGTGTCGCCGCCTCCGCGCCGACGAACGCCTGCGCATGATTCCGATCCTCATGCTCTCGGACGATGCGCAGGATCAGGCGCCCGGACTCGATGCCGGCGCCGACGTGTTCCTGATCCGGCCGGTCGCGTCGCAGGTGTTCGTCAGCCAGGTTTTTGCGTTGCTTCGCAGCGTCCGGCGCTACGTGACGCTCCCGGAGGTGATCGAGATCTACGACCTCGAAATCGACCGCAGCCGTTACGTGGTCTATCGGAAGCGGGAGGGGACGAAGGAGGCGCTTCACTTTCCCCGGCAACAGTTCGAGTTGCTGCACTTCCTCGCGGGGCATCCGGGACGGGTGTTCACGCGCGAGGAGCTGCTGGAGAAGCTCTGGGAACGCGATGAGCTGATCGGGCGCACGGTAGACGTGCACGTGCGAAAGATCCGCGCCCGCCTCGGCAGTGAATACATCGAGACGGTGAAGGGCATCGGTTACCGTTTCCGGGAGCCGGTGTCCCGGGCGCGCGAGCCGCGCGGACGCTGACGCCGGAGTCCGCCTCGATTTGCCCGCGGGGAGAACAAAAGAGGCGCTTCTCCCGTGAAAGCCTCTTCGACGCATTTTTCTCTCGTCCCGGCTTTTGCGACGGCGCCATGAACGGAAGGAAGCACATTGCCGCCACGTTGCTCGTGATCTTCGTCATGGGCGGCCTGGCGGCTCCGTGGTGGCACCGGTTGCATCATGCCGTCGATGCGCGCCGTGAGGCGCAGGCCCGGATGCCGGTCGCTTTCGTGCATCCGGACGCGGACGTCCCCGTCTTCACCCGCGCGCACCTTCCGCCACTGTTGCGCGTGGACTGCGTGCTGTGCGCGCCGCAGGTCTACGAGCCGGGGATGCGCCCGGCCGTGCACGTGCGCCTGCCCCGGCGTTTTTCGCCCCCGACGTCTCCGTCGCGGGTGCTCTCTTCTCTCGAACGGCCGCGCACGCGCGGTCGCGCGCCTCCCGTACGGCTCTGACGCCGCCGGAACCCCGTGCCTGCCGGCGCGAGGACCGGCGTCCCCCTGATGGACCCTCGTCGCCCGATGCGGCCTCGGAGGGTCTGCGATCTTGCATCGTCGGAACTGGATGACCCGGGAGTTTACGCAATGTCCCCTCGCTCTTTTCGTAAAGGCAGCCTCGTGTGGTTGCTCTCGCTGGCCGTGACGTACGGCGTGCACGCACAGGTGGCCGACTCGACGGCCGCGGCCGACTCATTGTTGATTCAGGAGTTGACGCGCGAGCTGGGCGCGGCCGAGGCCGCCGCGCCGTCGCCGCCGCCGCAAGCCGCCGCGCGCGCAGCGCCGTCGCTGAACCCGAACATCAGCCTCGTCGGAGACTTCCGGGCGTGGTATGCCTCCAACCGCGCGCGCAACGTGGACGCGGAACTGCACGAGGCCGAGGCTGCGCTTCAATCCGTCGTCGATCCCTATGCCCGCGCCGACGTCTTCATCTCTATGGGGCACGCGGGCGACGGGGAGTTCGACTTCGAGCTGGAGGAGGCCTATCTGACCACCCTCGCCCTGCCGTTTCAGCTGCAGCTCAAGGCAGGCAAGTTTCGGAGCATCTTCGGCAAAATCAACCGCATCCACCCCCACGCGCTGCCGTTCATCGACGTGCCGGCGGTGTACGCCAACTATTTCGGCGAAGAGGGACTCAACGATCAGGGCCTCTCGCTGAGCTGGCTCCTGCCCAATCCGCACTTTTTTCAGGACCTGATCGTCGAGGTGACGCGAGGCCCTGCCGGCGGCGAGGGCAGCTTCGGACTCAGCGAGACGAACCGGCTCCTCTACGTGGCGCATCTGAAAAACTTCTGGGATCTGACTGAGAACGCCACGCTCGAACTCGGCTTCAGCGGCGCCGCCGGTCCCAATGACGAGAACCGGACCACCTGGCTCGGCGGCGTCGACCTGACCTATAAATGGAAGCCGCTCCAGTTCAACACGTATCGGTCCCTCACACTTCAGGCCGAGTCTTTCTTCAGTCGAAAGAACCGCGCCTCCGGCGATGTCGTCAAGACGTGGGGGTTCTATGCATTGGCGAGCTGGCAACTCGGGCGACGATGGCAGGTGGTGGGTCGGTACGACCTCGCGGACCTGCCCGACGACCCCTCGTGGGATGAGAAGGGGGTCTCGCTCACGCTTGGTTTTCTGGCCACGGAGTTTCAGAAGATCGAACTCGGCGGGCGGACGGCCACGGCCCGGGGCTTCGACCGGGACTATCAGCTCCTCGTCCGCGCCGTCTTCGTCATCGGCGCGCACGGAGCGCACGAATATTAACGTTTGTCACGAGAGGAACGCATCATGAAAAAGTTGTCTGGGCTGCTCTTCCTGGCGCTGCTTCTGGCAGCGGCCGGACCCGCTCACGCGCAGAAAAAGCTGAAGGTCGTGACGACCCTGCCCGACCTGAAGAGCATCACCGAGTTCGTCGGCGGGGATCGGGTGGAGGTTTTCTCCATCGCCGCGGGTTATCAGAACCCCCACTTCGTCGATCCGAAGCCAAGCTATATCCTCAAACTCTCCCGCGCCGACATGTACGTGACGGTGGGCCTCGACCTGGCCATCGGATGGGAGCCGCCCTTGCTCAACAGCGCCCGGAACGACAGGATCCTCAAGGGCGCGCCGGGCTACGTGGATGCCTCGGTGAACGTGCCGCTGCTTCAGGTGCCGACGAGCGTCAGCCGCGAACAGGGCGACATCCACATCTACGGCAACCCGCACTACTGGCTCGATCCGTCCATCGGGAAGATCATCGCCCGGAACGTCTTCGACGGGTTGGTGCGGCTTCAGCCGGAGAGCCGAGCGTATTTCGAGGAGAACCTCCGGCGCTTCGAAGAGCGCATCGACGCCAAAATCGCGGAATGGGAGGCGCGGATGCGCCCGTATCGGGGCACGAAAATTATCGCCTATCACAACCAGTGGCCGTATTTTGCCCGGCACTTCGGCCTGGAGATCGTCGATTTTCTGGAGCCGAAACCCGGCATCCCGCCCACGCCTTCGCAACTGGCGAAGGTGATCCGGATCATGCAGACGCAGGGGATCAAGGTCATCATCATCTCGCCGTATTACAAACCCGACGCGGCAGAGCTCGTCGCCCGGAAAGTCGGCGGCAAGGTGGTGACGCTGGCGTCCTCGGTGGGGGCGTTCAAGGAGGTGAAGGACTACTTCGACCTGTTCGACTATAACGTGGATCGGCTCGTCGAGGCGTTCCGGTCCACCGCTCCTTGATTTTCATTCACGAACCGACGAAACCGGTCATGGGAGATCTTTTTTCGCAGGGATTCATCGTTAATGCCTTGCTCGTGAGCATCGTGATGGGCCTGCTTCTGGCCTATCTGGGGGTGCACGTGGTCGGGCGCGGCATCGTCTTCGTCGATCTGGCGCTCGGGCAGATCTCCATGCTCGGCGTCGCCTTCGCGGGGTTCATCGAACAGGACCCGACCGTGGTGTCCATCCTCTTCACGATGGTCGGGGCGTTTCTGCTTTCGTTCGTGAAAGTCACCGACCGGCGGCTCAAGCAGGAGGCCATCATCGGCATCATCTATGCCTTCGCCTCGGCGCTGACGGTGCTGCTCATCTCGAAGACGGCGCACGGAGAGGCGGACATCTCGGAGGTGCTTTTCGGAAGCCTCTTCACCGTCACGGAGTCGCAGCTCGTGACGATGGCGGTCGTGTTCGGCCTGATCGGCCTGATGCACGTCCTCTTCCGCAAACGCTTCTTCGCCCTGACGGAGAAGTTCGAGAACCACGACGTGGAAGACGTCGGCATCTTCGATCTGTGGAACTTCCTGTTCTACCTCTCCATCGGTCTGGCCATCGTGCTGGCCGTTCGGGCCGGAGGGGTGATCCCGGTCTTCTCGTTCATCGTCGTGCCGCCGGTGGCCGCCATTCTCCTGACGCGGAGGCGGGTCGGCACGGTGCTGCTCGCGCTGGCGCTGAGCGTAGCCGGCAGCTTCTTCGGCGTCTATTTCTCGGTGACGTTCGACTTCCCGGCGGGTGCGTCCATCGTCGCGATCCTCGGCGGGCTGTTTCTGCTGGCGGCCGCCGTGCGTCTGACGCGCGGGCGGCGCGTGACGGAAGAGGTGGAAGCGGCGTGAGCGTCAGGCCGTCTCGGACTCGGCGGTGACGACCGGGTACTCGGCGTCGACGAGGCCGCGCGCCATCTCGCGAAGCCGTCGGCGAAGCAGCCGGCGGCGGAACGGGGTGATGTGATCGACGAAGAGGATGCCTTCGAGGTGGTCGTACTCGTGCTGGACGACGCGGGCGATCATGCCGCTGAGGTTCAGCTCCTGCGGCTGGAAGTCGCGGTCGAGGAAGCGGATGCGGATGCGCTCGGGCCGCCACACGTCTTCACGGATGTCGGGGATGGAGAGGCAGCCTTCCTCGAACGCACTTTCCGTCTCGCTCTCGTCGAGGATCTCCGGGTTGAGGAACGCCATCGGCTGGGGCGGGAGCGTCTGGCCCTCTTCGGCCAACTCTTCGGCCAACGGGCTCAGGTCGACGACGAAGAGCCGTTCCGTGCGGCCCACCTGCGGCGCGGCCAGCCCGATGCCCGCCGCGTTGTGCATCGTCTCGATCATGTCGTCGATGAGCGTCTGCAGGTCCTCCGAGTTCTCTGCGACGTCCTCCGTCGGCGTCCGGAGGATCGGCATTCCATATACGTAAATGGGCAAAATCATACTGTTTGCGTCCATGTGGGGGGATCGGTGGCATAAACGGCTCCGCCGGGCAAGAGTTCATGCCGCACGGCCGGATGCGCGAAGTTTCGCGTCGATTTCAAGCCTCATCGTCCGGCATCGGCGGCTTCGCGCTCGGCTTCCCATCCGAAGGAGAGGAGCGGGAGCACGGCCTCCATCAGCTCGACGAGCGTCCCGGTGAAGGCGGGGCTTCGGAGCGCTTCGTCGGGGACGGGCCGGACGGCGACGAACGTCTTCCACCGGAGGGGTTCGGCGATCTCCGTTCCGGCGTAGTCTTCGAAGCCGCGCGGCATACGCTTGAGCCGGTCGCCGTCGGCGCGGAGGGGCAGGCCGCGCTCGGCGAGGCGGCCGGCGAGGCTGAGGAAGGCGGCGGGGTCGGCGGTCATGCGGAGCCGCCACGCCCGGAGCAGGCGCGCGTCGGGCCGCCAGAAGCCCGCCCCGAGAAACGACGCTCCCGGCTGAATGTGCACGTACACGACGCCGTTCGAGGCGCGATCGCCGGTGCGCGAGAGGACGCCGCCCGCGTGCGTCTTGTACGGGTTCTTGTTCTTCGAAAAGCGGGTGTCTCGGTAGATCCGGAAAAGGGCGCGCTTCGGATCGGCGCGGAGCGGCCGGCCCCGCATGGCGGCTTCGCGGGAGGCGTCGAGAAGAAGACACCGGAGCGGCCACACGACCTCGTCCTCATACGTGTCTTTGCGCGGTTTGAACCAGTCGCGGCGGTTGTTCGCTTCGAGCGCGCGAAGGAAGGCGAACGCCTCATCGCGGAAGCCGGGGAAGGGAGGGAAGTCCATGGCGATCGGAAGGGTTCGGGAGGTTGGGGGATCCGTCAAGTCCTGAAACGGAGAGACGTTCCTTTTGTGGCATGCCGGATCATTCCCGCACCGCCTGCCCGCACGCAGGCGGGGGCGGAAACGAGGTTTACGCCGGCGCCGGTCCCCTCGAAAGAAGCTCACCCGAGGCGCGCCAGGAGGTCGTCCCAGTCGTGGAAGCGGAAGACGGTGGCGTCGCGGCTGCCGTCGGCGGTGTACCAGGCGACGTCCCAGCCCGCCCCGCGCGCGCCTTCGACGTCGGAGTGGTACGAGTCGCCGACGTAGAGGAGGGCTTCGGGCGGCGCGCCGGCCGCGGCGGCGGCGTGGGCGAAGAGCTTCGGGTGCGGCTTCAGATGCCCCACTTCCTCGCTGATGACGACGGCCTGAGCGCGGTCGCGGAGGTCGGGGAAACGCGCGAGCTTGGCGCGCTGAACCTCGACGAAGCCGTTGGTGAGGATGCCCACGGGCAGGTGGTCGGCGACGGCGTGGAAGGCCGCGCGCGCCCCGTCGATGAAGGCCCAGTGCCGCGCATAGCAGGCGAGGTATTCGTCACTCAGAGCGTCGGGGTCGAGCGTGGGGAGGCCGAGCGCGTCGAGCGTCCGGGCAAAGCGGAGGTGCTTCGCCTCGGCCTTCGTGAGCGCGCCCGCCGCATAACGCCGCCACACCACCACGTTGTGGGCGTGGTACGTCGTCTGAAGGGTTTCGAGGCTGTGCCCGCCGAAGTGGGCGCGGTGCGCTGCGTACAGGTCCGCCAGCGCCAGCCGCTCCGCCCGTCCGTGGTCGAGGAGCGTGTCGTCGAGGTCGAAATAGACGAAGCGAATCGGCATGAGGTGTATGGATGTGTGGGTGTAGGGGGCTAGGGGGGATGGGTGTTTGTCAATGCAGTTCCGGACGCGCCGCAGGCGCAAATGACGCGAGCGAAGCGAGCCCAATGACGGCGAACGCTGTGAGCCCCCTGACGCGAGCGCATGCGAGCCCCTGACACGACCGAAGGGAGCCGCTCAGAGCGCCTTTTCGAGCATGGCGTACTCTTTGTCGACGACGCCGCCGAGGGATTCGAGCGCGTTGATGAGCACCTTGTTCGCGTCGAGGACCCAGCTCATCTCGCAGGCCTGATAGTACATCTCCAGTCCCCGGTCGATGGTCTCCAGAATCAGGATCGCGTCGAGGCCGCGTCCGTGGTACTTCTTGCGCACGCCCATGAGCGGCATCCGGATCTCGCGGAAGGCGTGGAGCTTGTCGTAGGCGAGCAGCTTGAGCAGGCCGGTCGGGAAAAGCCGCCCGTCGGGCAGGTTGAGCAGCGCCTCGTTCAGGTTCGGGAGCGAGACGACGAAAGCGATCGGCACCCCCTCGTCTTCGAGAATGTAAATCAGGTCCGGATCGACGATCTGCTTGAGGTCTCGGGCGAGGTGGTCGAACTCATGCTCGGTCATCGGCACGTGGCCCCAGTTTTCCGACCAGGCTTCGTTGTAAATGTCGAGGATGATGCGGGCCTCCTCGTCGAAGCGGCTCATATCGATCTTGCGCAGGGTGATGGTGGGATTGCGCCGGCGCACGAGCGCCACGCCGCGTCGCAGCTTTTCCGTCCGGACGAACTTTTCGTGGGCATAATAGGCCCACATCGTCATCGCGCGGGAGAAGCCGTACCGGGTGAGATAGTCCACGTAATACGGCGGATTGTACGGCATCAGGATGGAAGGCCGGCGGTCGAAGCCGTGGACGAGGAGGCCGGCGGTGTCGTTGAGCGAGGGATTGGCCGGCCCGCGCACGCCCGTCATGCCCTGTTCGCGGAGCCAGGCGGAAGCCGCATCGAGGAGCGCCTCGGCCACTTCATACCGCTGCTCGACCTCGAAGAAGCCGAAGAAGCCGTTGCCGTCGTCGTACTTCTTCAGATGCATCCCGTTGACGATGGCGGCGATGCGTCCCACCACCCGTCCCGTTGCGTCTTCGGCAAGGAAAAGCTGCATCTTGCCGTGTTCGAAAAACGGATTTTTCTTCGGGTGAAGCGTCTTCGTCACGTCCATGCGCAGCGGGGGGACCCAGTATCGGTTTTCGCGATAGAGGCGATACGGGAAGTCGATGAAGCGCTTGCGGTCCCTTCTCGAACGGACGGGGCGGACGGAAAAATCTTTGGCCATGAGGACGGCGTGGCAGAGAGGGTGGATGAACGCCGGGAAGATGCGAAGGCGGGGGGAGAAGCGCAAATGCACACGCGCTTTGCCGGAGGGGGGCGGGGCCCGGCAAAGCGCGTGTGCGAAAGACGTGTCGGAGCGGTCAGAGGGCGCCGTTTTTCGAGATCACGCCATGCTTGCGTCCCACCCGCTCGAAGGCGGAAAGGATGAAGTCGAGTTCCTCGTTGGTGTGCGTGGCCATGTACGAGGTGCGCATGAGCGACTGCCCCTGCGGCACGGCCGGCGGCACCACGGCATTGACGAAGACGCCCTCTTCGAGGAGGTCTTTCCAGAAGCGGAAGCACGTCTTGAGGTCGCCCACCACCACGGGGATGATCGGCGTCTGGCTCGTCCAGACGTTGAAGCCCAGGCTCCGGAAGCCCTCGCGCATGTAGTCCGAGATCTCCCACAGCCGCTCGACGCGCCAGGTCTCTTCTTCGAGGATGTCGAGACATTTGAGCACCGTGGCCACGTTGGCCGGCGGCATCGAAGCGCTGAAGATGTGGGCCGAACTGTTGTGGCGAATGTAGTCGATCACCTCGCGGTCGCCGACGACGAAGCCGCCGAGAGAGGCGAAGCTCTTCGAGAACGTGCCGGTGGTCAGGTGCACCTCGTTTTCGAGGCCGTAGTGGGAGGCGCTGCCGTGTCCGCCGGGTCCGACCACGCCGACGGCGTGCGCGTCGTCGAGCATGAGGGCCGCGCCGAATTCCTCGGCCAGCGCCGTCAGTTCCGGCACCCGCGCGATGGTGCCGCTCATCGAGAAGACGCCGTCGGTGACGATCAGTTTGCCGGCTTCGGGACGTTCTCGCTCCGCTTTTTCGAGGAGACGCCGCAGGTGGTTGAGGTCGTCGTGGCGGTAGCGCCACGTGTCGGCCATGCTCACCTTCGTGCCCGCCACGATGCAGGCGTGGTTGTCCTTGTCGGAGAAGATGAGGTCGCCCTTGCCGGCCAGCGCCTGAATGACGCCCTCATTGGTCATGTATCCGGTCGAGAAGAGCACGCAGGCTTCGCGCCCCATGAAGGCGGCGAGGCGGTCTTCGAGTTCGAGGTGCAGGTCGAGGGTGCCGTTGAGGAAACGGCTGCCCGTGCATCCGGTGCCGTATTGCTCGATGGCCTGCTGCGCGGCGGCCTTCACCCGGGGATCCGAGAGGAGACCGAGGTAATTGTTCGAGCCGGCCATGATGACCTCGCGCCCGTGGATGATCGCGCGCGTGCCGTCGTTGCGTTCGATGGCGCGAAAATAGGGGTAGAGATCGGCCTGTTTGACCTGCGAATAAATGCCGGACGGGTCGAAGAAGCGATGACATTTGTCGAACAGCGAAGGCGCAGGCTTTACGGACGGCGCTTCATCGTGGAGGGTGCTTGGCTTGCGATAGCCTTCAGGCATCATCGGGTTGCCTCACTTAAATGGAACTTGGGGGAAAGGGGAGTCGAGCGGGGAGCTTGCCGGAGAGAAAAGGCCATTACGCGGTAACCTTCGTTGAATATACGGTTTATTTGGTTAGTGTATGTGTAAAGGCCGCGGATCACATCAATAAAAAAGCCGAGACTCGTTTTGAGTTAAAAAAATTAGCAAGACTTCATGATTCTCTTAAATAAAATGAAAATGTCCGGTGCGATACGGTCGTTTGCCCCCCCGGGGTTCGGAGGAAAGCGTCGCGCACGCGGGGCCGGACAAGGCGGCGTGGAATGCATGCGGGAAGGGGTTTGTTCCCTGTCGGCGGGCTCCGGGGACGGCGCGCCGGGGCTTAGAAGGACCACCGCACCGAGGCGCGCAGACCGGCGGAAACGGGGGCGGGACGGAGGCTCAGCGTGAGCTTTTCGTCGATGTCGAAATCGAACAGGTGCGCGCTCACGAAGGCGTCGAGCATCTGAAGCCCATATACGATGCCGATGCCAATGAAGGTAAGGTCACGGTTGCGACGTAAAACGTCCCGGCGGCTGCGGAGCGGAGACGAAGAGATCGGGCCGAATTTCGCGGCGATCCGGTTGTAGGCGTCTTCGAAATCCGCCTTCGGGTTTTCTTCGAGCTGTCCGCTTTCGACGAGCTCCTGGAAGGCTTTGTACTGGAACGCCTTGCGGTAGAGGAGGTAGTCGCGGTGCAAGTTGACGGCGGCGGCGGTGAGCAGCCCGAGTCCGGCATAGATGATGGGCAGCTTGTAGTATTGCCGGTTGTAGACCTGTCCCCAGCCCGGCAGGACGGCGGAACGCCAGAGGGCGGCGCGTGGAGAGTGGGGCGCGACGGCGACTCTCGTGCGGGTGGTGTCGGCCTGTGCGGCGGCGGGGCGGGCGGCGAGCGCGAGCGCCAGGACGAGGGCCGGCGCGGCGCACAGGCGCGCGCGTCTAAGGCCGGCGGAGCGTTTCATGACGTCCTCGCGGGGTTGATGGAGCAGCCGAGGCGTCACGCGGCTCAGGGGATCAGCAGTTCCATCAGGCGTTCGAGGTCCTCGTCCGAGTAGTAGGCTACCTCGATGCGCCCACCGCCTTTGGCGTGGCGTTTAATCTGAACCTGGGTGCTGAGGTGGGTGCGAAGCCGGTCGGTGATCGCCTGGATCTGGAGCGTATCGCGGGTGTTCGGGGCCGGCGGGGCGGCCTCCGCCTCGGCGGAGACGGGGGGTTCCTTTCCGGGCTTCGGATGTTGGATGTTCCGCCAGGCCCGCACGCGTTCCTCTACCTGGCGCACCGACAGCTGTTCCGAAAGGGTGGCCTGCAGGAGCAACCGTTGCGCCTCGGCGTCGTCGATGTTGATCAGGGCGCGGGCGTGGCCCATCGAGATCGACCCGTCGCGGAGGGCGGCCTGGACCTGGAGCGGAAGTTTGAGCAGCCGCAGAAAGTTGGTCACCGTCGCGCGGCTCTTGCCCACCTTGCGCGCGACCTGTTGCTGGCTCAGGCGGCACTCTTCGATCAGCCGTTGATAGCCGAGCGCCACCTCGATGGGGTTGAGTTCCTCACGCTGCACGTTTTCGACGATGGCCATTTCGAGCATGGCCTCGGTGTCGGCCTCTCGCACGAAGGCGGGGATGCGCTTGAGCCCGGCCCGCCGCGCCGCGCGGAGCCGCCGTTCGCCGGAGATGACCTCGAAGCGCCCGTTGCCCATCGCCCGCACGGTGATCGGCTGAATGATGCCGAGTTGCCCGATGGAGGCCGCCAGCTCGTTCAGCGACGTCTCGTCGAAGTTCTTCCGGGGCTGATACGGGTTGGGGCGGATATGCTCGATCTCGATGTCGGCCACGCGGCCCACGAAACGATACCGATCCTCGAAGTTGTAGAGCCTGCTTTTGGGCAGGTCCCCGCTGTCTTGCGCATCCGGCGTTTCTTCCTTTGCCGAAGGCAACAGCGCGTTCAAGCCTCTACCGAGAGCAGCTTTTCTGGAAGCCATACGTGATGATGCTATGCTTGGTCCTTCCGGAAAAAAAGTGCCGGGCGAACCCGTTGAGAAAAATCAAACGGCCGGGGCGTCCGGCCTCAGAGGGCGAAGCCGTTGGCCGGTGTGGACGAGGAGGACGAATACAGGCCGCCGCGTCCGTTGTTGTTCACCGGCTGGTTCGAGGCTTCCTCTTTCACCTCTTCGTAGGTGTGCAAATAGCGCTGGTTGTTGTGGATGATCTCGCGGGCGAGCGCGATGTAGTTGCGCGCGCCCATCGACGTGGCGTCGTAGAGCAGCACCGGCTTGCCGAAGCTCGGCGCTTCGGAGAGCCGGACGTTGCGTTGCACGATGGTCTTGAACACCTTGTCGCCGAAGTACCGGCGCACCTCGCCGGCGACCTGGTTGGAGAGACGCAGCCGCGTGTCGAACATCGTCATGAGCACGCCTTCGAGCTCCAGACCCGGGTTCAGGTGCTGACGGACAATCTTGATGGTGTTGAGCAACTGCCCCAGCCCTTCGAGGGCGAAGTACTCGGCCTGGACGGGAATCAGCACCGAGTTCGCCGCCGTGAGGGCGTTGAGCGTCAAAAGACCCAGCGAGGGCGGGCAGTCGATGACGATGAAGTCGTACTTCCGGCGGGCGCGGGCAAGCGCGTTCTTCAGAATGTGTTCGCGTTCGAGCACGTCGATCATCTCGATCTCCGCGCCGACGAGATTGATGTGGCTCGGCACCACGTCGAGGAAAGGCATCTCCGTGACGCGCACGGCGGTTTCGATGGAGGCGTCGCCGATGAGCACCTCATACGTGGAGGTCGTGACGGTGCGCGTGTCGATGCCGATGCCCGAAGTGCAGTTGGCCTGGGGGTCGAAGTCGAGCAGGAGGGTCGGGTGCTCGGTGGCCGCCAGGGAGGAGGCCAGGTTCACCGCCGTAGTGGTTTTTCCGACACCGCCTTTCTGATTTGCAACTGCGATAACCTTTCCCATTCGTTCGTCTGGGGTTCACTTCGATGATAAGGCGCGGCGTATGGGTGATCGCCTGAGCAGGCAGGCTTCGGGAGGAGGGGGCCGAATAGCGCAAGGTATGAAGAAAGGGTCATGCAAACCAGTGCGCACCGGGTGGAAATTCCTCCGATGAGAAAATGCGAAAGCCGAAGGCGGGAAGATGTTTCCCGCTTCTTCGGGGCGGGAGCCGGTGCGTTTGCGCAGGCGCGGGTCTCGTGAGGGAGGGATCTCGCGAGGGCGGGCGGGCGTCATCCGTTGGCAGGAAGGCCGCAGATGTGTATCATGACCGGCAGGCGCGCCCGTGAAGAAGCGCGTCTGTGGGCCGGGACGCCCCGGCCGCAACCCCGTATGTCCATGGCGCGACGCTTCGTTCTCAAATCCGACACGCACGCCGTCGAGCGGCGGCTCTCGATCGATTATGCCGGCGCGTTGAATGCGCAGCAATACGCGGCGGCGACGGCGCCCGGGGGGCCGGTGCTCGTCATTGCGGGGGCGGGCGCCGGCAAGACGCGCACGCTCGTCTATCGGGTGGCCTACCTCGTCGAGACGGGCACGCCGCCGGAGCAGATCGTCCTGCTGACGTTCACGCGCCGCGCCGCCCGCGAGATGCTCGCCCGCGCCACGGCCCTGCTCGACGGGCGGTGCAGCCGCGTGCAGGGCGGCACCTTCCACGCCTTCTGCGCCGGCCTCCTGCGCCGGTATGCCCCCCGCATCGGCTTCCCGAACAACTTCTCCATCCTCGACGCCGCCGACGCCGCCGACGTGCTCGACGTGCTCCGCACCACGCACGGCTTCCACCGGGCGGGCAAGCGTTTTCCCCGGAAAAAAACGCTCCAGGCCCTGTTCTCCGCCGTCGCCAACCGGGGGACGCCGCTCGAGGAAATCCTCGAAGAGAAGTACCCGCAATTCCACGACTATGCCGACGACCTTCGGGCGCTCCTGCAAGAGTACGCGCAGTACAAAAAGGCGCACGCGCTCATGGATTACGACGACCTGCTCGGGCGCGCGCTCGAACTCTTCGACACCGACGACGAAGTGCGGAGGCGGGTGGCGGGGCAGTGCCGCCACGTGCTCGTGGACGAGTATCAGGATACGAACCGGCCCCAGGCGACCCTCGTGCGACGCTTCGCCTCGGTGCACGGCAACGTCATGGCCGTCGGCGACGACGCGCAAAGCATCTATCGCTTCCGCGGAGCCGACTTCCGGAACATCTTCGCCTTCCCCGAGCAGTTCCCCGGCACGCGCCTGCTCAAGCTCGAACAGAACTACCGCTCCACCCAGTCCATCCTCGACCTGGCCAACCACCTCATCGCGCATGCCGGGCAGAAGTACGACAAGACGCTTTTCACGGAAAAAGGCGTCGGTGAGCGTCCGGCCCTCGTCGCCGCGCCGGACGACCGCTTCGAGAGCCGCTTCGTCTGCCAGATGGTGCTCGAACTGCGCGAGCAGGGCATCCCGCTCAACCGCATGGCCGTCCTCTTCCGGAGCAGTTTCAACTCGTATGACCTCGAAGTCGAACTCAACCGACGGAACATTCCCTTCGTGAAATACGGCGGTCTCAAGCTCAGCGAGGCGGCGCACGTCAAGGACGTGCTGGCCCATCTGAAAGTGGCCGAAAACCCGAAGGACGCCGTCGCGTGGAACCGCATCCTTCAACTCATCGAGGGCATCGGGCCGAAGACGGCGCAGGACCTCATCGCGTGGATCACCTCGGGCGAGGAGGACGCGTTCGTGCTCAAGGATCGTCCGTTCGGGGCGAAGTACGTCGAGGCTTTGACGGCTCTTTTCGAGACGCTCCGCGCCCTTCGCCGGCCGGAGACGTCGCTCGCCGGGCAGGTGGAGGCGGTGCTCCGGTATTACGAGCCGATCCTCAAACGGAAGTATTACGAGGACTATCCGAAACGCGCGCAGGATCTGGAGCATCTCGGCGGGCTGGCGGACGGCTTTGCGAGCCGCTCGGAGTTCCTCGCGTCGCTGACGCTCGATCCCATCGAGCTTTCGGCGCTGGAGGTGGAGCCGCTTCAGGAGGACGAGTCGCCGCTCGTCCTCTCGACGATCCATTCGGCGAAGGGGCTGGAGTTTCACGCGGTCTTCGTCATCCACGCGCTCGACGGCGTGCTGCCCTCCGGCTATGCCCTCCGCGACCCGGAAGCCGTCGACGAGGAACTCCGGTTGCTCTATGTGGCCGTCACACGGGCCGAGACCCACCTGTTCATCACCTATCCGATGGTGCAGTACCGGCGGTATCACGGCGAGTACTTCGCCAGTCCGAGCCGTTTCATCGCCGAGACGCCGGAGCGGCTGCTCGAGCCGTGGTCGCTCGTCGAGGAGACGGCCCCGCCCGCGCTCGGCCCCGCCGCCGAGCCGCCGGAGGAGGACGCCTGACCCGCCGCGGCGTCTCCCGACGGGCCGCGCGCCTCCGGAAAACCTCGAAGCCGTGACAAAAATGCGGAACTCACAAACCGTGAATTGTCTTATCTTCCAGGGTTCCCTCCTTTCTCCCGCGTGAGTTTACCATGGACGTTTCATCCGATATCACGTCGTCGCCGGAGCCCGGCGCGCCCATCGGTCCGGCGGGGCTGCGCATCGAAGAGGCAGGGTTGGAGGTGCACGAGCTGCTCTTCACGCTCAACATGACCATTTTCAAGGAGCCGCGCATCATCAACACGTTCGACCGCTCCGACCTGATGATCCTTCTCGCGTGGATGGATGAAGAGCCTGTCGGCTTCAAGATCGGCTATCGGGAGAACCGCTTCACGTTCTACAGCGCCAAGGGCGGGGTGCTGGCCACCCACCGGCGTCAGGGGGTGGCGCGGGCGCTGCTCCACGAGATGATGGCGCGCGCTCGCCGGCGCGGCTATGCCCGCTTCGCCTTCGACACCTTTCCGAACATGCATCCCGGCATGACCATCCTCGGCCTCATCGAAGGCTTCCGCGTCATGAAGGCCGACTACAACCCCGCCTATCGCGATTATCGCCTCCGCTTCGAGAAAAAGCTGTGAGCGCGGCGGCTGAGCAATCGTGCGCTCCGGCAGGGGATGACCCCGCGCCCGGCCGGAGATAGCCGGAAACGTCGGATGCGCTCGCGGGGGCCAAGGAGGGCCGGCGTCGGGAGAGAGGGGAGGAAGCCCGTCGGCGTCCTAAAAGAGGGCGTAGATGAACGGGGCGAGCGCCGAGCCCTGCGTGAGCACGATGAGCAGGCTCAGCAGGACGAGCAGCAGGACGATGGGGGCGAGCCAGTATTTTTTCCGCACGCGCAAAAATTGCCAGAACTCACCAAGGATGCGAAGTTTTCCCATGGAAGTCGAGATCGAGGGTGTTTGGGGATGGGAAGCGTGATACGTCCGTCCGGCGGATAGGCTCCATCTTCGGGTGATGCAACCCGGCGTCGGTGTCCGCGTAGGTCACGAGGGTTGGGGTCTCCGGCGCGTGGCCGCCTCGCCGCGCCTGTTCCTCCGACTCCGTTTGCTCCTCATTTGTCCTCCATGCTCGTGCGCAATTTCTTTTTCGAAATCTGGGAAGGCCTGCTGATCGCGCTTCGCGCCCTCCGGGTGAACAAGATGCGGTCGATCCTGACCACGCTGGGGATCATCATCGGGATCGTCTCGGTGACGGCCATGGCCACGGTGGTCAACGGCATCGAGAACGACTTTGAGCAAGACATGGCCGAACTGGGGGCGGACGTGATCTACATCGAGCGATGGCCGTGGGTGGGCGGGCCCGGCATGAAATGGTGGGAATACATCAACCGGCCCTACATCACCGCCGATCTTGCCGACGCCATCGAGCGGCACTCGCGGTATGCCGTGGCCGCCGTGCCGGTGGCGAGCACGCGCCGGGCGATCTCCCATGCCAACCGTTCCGTCTCGGGCGTGCAGGTGCTGGGCACGCGGGCCGAGTACCCGCGCGTGCACACGGTCGATCTGGCGTCGGGCTATTTCTTCAACGAATTTGACGACCGAAGCGCGCGCACCGTGTGCGTGATCGGGGCCGAGGTGGCCGACCGCCTCTTCCCCGTGGCCGAACCGCTCGGCAAGACCGTCCGCATCGACGGCCATCGGTATCAGGTCATCGGCGTGCTCATGCGCAAAGGCAGCGGCGCCGAAGGGTCGAACTCGGTGGACCGGCAGGTGATCATCCCGTTCAATGCCTTCAAAAACCAGTTCGGCGTCAGTCGGCGGGACGTCTCGGTGCAGGTCAAGGTGCGGGATGCGGCTTTGATCGAGGAGGCGAAGGACGAACTGACGGGCATCCTCCGTGTGGCCCGGCGGCTGGATGCGCGCGAAGACAACGACTTCGAGATCAACGAACAGCAGACCCTCCGCGCACAGATTGCTCCGGTCAAGACGGCCATCTATTCTATCGGCCTCGGACTGACGGCGCTGGCTTTGCTCGTCGGCGGCATCGGGGTCATGAACATCATGTTCGTCTCGGTCAAGGAGCGCACGCGCGAGATCGGCATTCGCAAGGCCGTCGGCGCGAAACGACGAACCATCCTGGCGCAGTTCCTCATCGAGGCGGTGGTCATCTCGATGGTCGGCGGTGCGATGGGCGTCTTGCTCTCGTTGCCGATCACGTTCCTCGTGCGCATGATCCTGCCGGCTTCGCTCGACCTGAGCGTGGTGGGCATCGCGTTCGCCATCTGCGCCCTCGTCGGCACGCTCTTCGGCCTGGCCCCGGCGTGGACCGCCGCCAAAGCCAACCCCATCGATGCGCTGCGGTATGAATGACGCGCCGTCGCTCGCCTACCCCTCCATGATGATTGACAGATAGATGGCCTTTTTCGAAGCTTTCCGCATGGCCTGGGATGCGCTCAGAAGCCACAAGATGCGCTCTTTCCTGACGCTCCTCGGCATGGTGATCGGCGTCTTCGCCATCATCGTGTCGGTGACGGGCGTCTCGGTCATCGACGTGTATTTCAAGGACAAGCTCCAGTTTCTCGGCGCTTCCACGTTCACCATCCGCCGCACGCCCGCCATTCAACTGGGCGAACTCGACCGGAGCGTGCGCAACCGCCCGCCGATCACGTACGATCAGGTGGAACGCCTCAAGCGGGTCATGACCATCCCCGTGACCATCAGCCCCATCGAAGACTTTTATCTGGGCGCGGTGCGATACGGCAAGGAAGAGACCGAGCCGAACGTGGTGCTCCTCGGCACGGACGAGCACATGCTGGGTAATTTCAGTTATGAGATCGACCTCGGTCGTTTCTTCTCGGAGCAGGACGTGCAGTTCGGGCGCCCCGTGATGGTGCTCGGCAGCGCCGTGGCCGAGACGCTCTTCCCGAACATCTCGCCCCTGGGCAAACAGGTGCGTATGGACGGGCACAAATACGAGGTGATCGGGGTGCTCAAGGAAAAGGGCAGCTTCCTCGGATTCAATCAGGACAACCGCGTCTTCGCGCCGATCACACGGCTCTTCAGCCTCTACGGTCAGCCCGAGCGGAACATCGCCTCGATCAGCGTGCGTGTCCATGATCCGCAACTGGTGCAGGCGGCGATGGAGGAGGTGACGGGGCGGCTGCGCGTGATCCGGAAGGTGCCGCCGGGCGAGGACAACAACTTCGAGATCGAGACGAACGACTCGATGCAGAGCATCTTCGACGCGTTCACCGGCACGCTGACTATGGGCGGGGCCGTCATCGGTCTGATTGCCCTGCTGGCTTCCGGCATCGGCATTATGAACATCATGCTCGTCTCCGTCACCGAACGCACGCGCGAGATCGGCATCCGCAAGGCGGTGGGCGCGCGCAGCCGCGACATTCTGCGGCAGTTCCTCTTCGAGGCCTTTTTCCTGTGCCAGATCGGCGGCGTGATCGGCATTTTGCTCGGGGCACTCGTGGGCAACCTGGTGGCGGTGTATTTCGACATCTCGGCGACGTTCCCGCTCGGGTGGGCCCTTGGCGCGGTCTTCATGGTGACGGCCATTGCGCTCGTTTTCGGCGGCTACCCCGCCCTCAAAGCGGCTCGTCTCAATCCCATCGATTCGCTCCGGTATGAATAGTGCCCGGGTGTTCGGGCGTTTCGTATCTTGGGCCTGCTCCTCTCACGAACGCTCAAACCTAACCATGACGACGGATCCACGAGCGGCGGCCAAGAGGGCCGTCGGAGAACGGGTGGCGGCGATGGTGGAGGACGGCATGCGCCTCGGGCTGGGCACCGGCTCGACGGCGGCGCGCGCCATCGAAGCGCTGGGCCGCCGCGTCCGCGCCGAAGGGCTGCGCGTGGCGGGCATCCCCACCTCCTTCTTCGCCGAACGCCTCGCTCGTGCGCACGGCATCCCCCTGACCACCTTCGACGCGGTCGACGGCCTCGACCTCGCCTTCGACGGTGCGGACGAGGTGGACCCGAGCCTCGACCTGATCAAGGGGCGGGGGGCGGCCCACACGCGCGAGAAGGTCGTCGCCGCGCAGGCCCGGCGCTTCGTCGTGCTCGTCGACGAGACGAAGCTCGTCGAGCGGCTCGGCGCGAAGATGCCGCTGCCCGTGGAGGTGCTGCCGATGGCGACGACCCCGGTGATGCGCGCGCTCGAACGGATGGGGGCGCGTCCGGAACTGCGCATGGGATTGCGCAAGGACGGTCCCGTGGTCACGGACCAGGGGTTCTGGATCGTCGACGCCCGCTTCGAGGGCGGCATCGAGGATCCGGCGGCGCTCGATGCGGCGCTTCTGGCGCTGCCCGGCGTGCTCGACCACGGTCTTTTCATCGCCCGGGCGACGGAGGTGCTCGTGGGCGAGGTCGGCGGGGCGGTGCGCCGGATCCGGCGTCCGGAACCCGGATGAGCGGCCCGGGAGAGGCCTTCCCGAAAACGCCCTTTTCAGCTCACTTTGCGGCGGGCAAAAAAAATCTCTCCGACGGTGAGCCCTTTTGGCTCGTTTTTCCGTGATAGAAGGGCAGAGGGTCCCTCTGCAGGCTGATACTAATGATCATGCAGCCGGCTCATTCCCTCTGTTCGACCTTATAGCATCTCTCAAGGGGGTCGAACGTGAAGCCCGGCGTCAGGTGGCGGCGCCGGGCTTCTTTTATGTGTCGGAGTTGGAGCGGAGGCGCGGCCCTCACCGGCCCGCAGCCGCTTGCTTGAACACCTGCCCGCCCCGCATCACGAAGCGCACGTCTTCGAGCACGTGGACGTCTTCGAGCGGGTTGCCGGGCACGGCGACGAGGTCGGCGAGGAGCCCCGGCGCGATGCGCCCCCGGTCGTCGACGCCGAGGAGGTCGGCGGCATTGACGGTGGCCGTGCGGATGGCTTCGAGCGGCGTCATGCCCCGATCGACGAGGGCGGCGAACTCCTTCGCATTGTCGCCGTGGGGATAGACGGCGGCGTCGGTGCCGAAGGCGATCTTGACGCCGGCGGCGACGGCTTTCTTCACGCTCTCGATGGCGAGCGGGAGCACGTACTCGGCCTTGGCGCGGATAGGCGGCGGCAGCGCGTTCATGTCGATGGCTCCGACGAGGTACGTCGTCGGCACGAGGTACGTGCCGCGCGCTTTCATCTCGGCGATGATCTCGTCGGTGAGCATGGAGCCGTGTTCGATGGAGGCCACGCCCGCCTTCACCGCCGCGAGGATGCCCGCGCTGCCGTGGGCGTGCGCCGCCACCTTGACGCCGTGGCGCGCGGCCTCCTCCACCATCACGCGAAGTTCCTCATCGCTGTACTGCTGCGCGCCCACCGGCCCCTCGAACGAGAGCACGCCCGCCGTGGCGCACGTCTTGATGAATTTCGCGCCGTGCTTGATCTGATAGCGCACGGCCTTGAGCACCTCGTCCGGCCCGTCGGCGACGCCCTCCTTCGGACCGCCTTCGAGGATGCCGGGCGCGAAGCCCGTCACGTCGCAGTGGCCGCCGGTGATGCCGAGCGCGTGCCCCACAGGGACGATCCACGGCCCCACGATGTCGCCGCGCTCGACGGCGTGCATGAGCGCCACGTCGGCGAAGCCCGCCGAGCCCACGTCGCGCACGGTGGTGAAACCGGCCATGAGCGTCGTCCGCGCGTTCTTCGCGCCGCGCAGCGCCGCGTCCGCCGCCGTCTCTTTGACGGCCCGGTTCGTCCAGTCGCCCTCGATGGAGAGGCTGAGGTGGGTATGCAGGTCCATCAGGCCGGGCAGGAGCGTCACGTCGCCGAGGTCGATCACCGTCGCCCCGGCAGGCGTTCGCGCGGGGTTGACGGCCTGAATACGCCCGCCATCGACCACGACGACGGCGTCTTCGACGATCTGCCCCCCGTCGACGTCGAGCATGCGGGCGGCGCGGAGCACGGTCGGCTGTGCCGCCGCCGGCATCGCCGCGCCGAGGATGAACGAAAAGATGAGAAAGAAGCGGAAACGGGTGGCAATCATCGGGGTCCTCCTGGTTCGTTGGGTCAAAATAAGCAGGCGGCGTTGGGGGTCACGGACGCCGCAGAAAGTCGAGGTCCTCGCCCGGCTGCACTTCGCGCGCTTGCTCGCCGTGGCGGAACACGCGCATGGGCTTCGGACCGAGGAGCCGGAGCGTATCGCCGTCGAGGCGGAGGAGGCTCCCTTCGCGAAGCCCGACGACGTACACGTCCGGGTTGACGACGGTGAACTCGAGGATGCGGTCCTCGCGCGTCTCGCCCATGTGGTGGTCCGGGTGGGCGTCGAGGTAATGCGGGTTGATCTGAAACGGCACGAGGCCGAGGGTGCGGAAGGACGGCGGCTCGATGATGGGCATGTCGTTCGTCGTTCGGAGCGTGGGGCAGGCCACGTTCGAGCCGGCGCTCCACCCGAGGTACGGGAGGCCGCCGGTCGCGCGGTCGCGGATCGTCTCCATCACCCCGTTCGCATAAAGCTCATGCACGAGGTGGAACGTGTTCCCCCCGCCGACGGCCACCGCCTCGGCCTTTTGCACCGCCGCCACGGGGTCCTCGGCTTCGTGGATCGACGTGAGGCCATACCCGAGCGGCTCGAAGGCCGCGCGCACGTGCGCCGCATAGTCGTCGTACGAGAGGCGCACGCCCGCGTACGGCACGAAGAGCACCTCGCGCACGCCGTCGCCGAGGAAGTCGCCGATGGCGGCACGGGCGTGTTCGAGATAGCCCATCCCGTAGTTTTTCGAATTGCTCAGGAGCAGGAGGCGCATGGGGTCGTGTGCGATGAGGGGCGGCGTTCCGTCAGATGCCCGAGGCGATGAGCAGTTCGATGTCGCGATGGGGCATGCCGAACATGGCGGCGAGGCTCTTTTTGGTGAGGTGGCGGCGGTAGACGTACGCGCCGTTGCGCAGCCCCACGTCTTGCCAGAGCGCTTCGTTGATCGAGCCCGCCTCGCCGATCTTGATGAGGTACGGCACGAGCACGTTCGTCAGCGCATACGTGGCCGTGCGGGCGGCATTCGAGGGCATGTTCGGGATGCAATAGTGGATGATGTCGTGCACGACGAACGTCGGCTCGGAGTGCGTGGTGGGGCGGCTCGTCTCGATGCACCCGCCCTGATCGATGACGGCGTCGACGATGACCGAGCCGGGGCGCATCATGGCCACCATGTCTTCGCTGACGACGATGGGCGCGCGTTGCCCGGCGGCCATCATCGCGCCGATGACCACGTCCGCGCGGGCGACGGCCTGCCGGATGTACTGCTCGGTGGCCATGGCCGTGGTGATGCGGCGGTCGAGGTAGTGCTCCATGACGCGGAGTGCGCCGAGGTCGTTGTCGAGCACGATGACGTGCGCGCCGAAGCCGAGGGCCGTCCGCGCCGCCCACTCGCCCACGACGCCCGCGCCGAGGATGACCACCGTCGAGGGCGGCACGCCGGAGATGCCGCCGAGCATGACGCCCTTGCCGCCGCCGCCGCTCTCGAGGTAGTGCGCCGCGATCTGCACGGCCATCGACCCCATGATCTCGTGCATCATCCGGACGATGGGCAGCGAGCCGTCCGAGTCGCGGATGAACTCGAAGCCGATGCCGGTGATGCCGAGGTCCATCAGGCGGCGGAGAAAAGTCGGGGAGGTGCCTCCGAGGTGGAGCGCCGAGATGAGGATCTGTTTCTCCTGAAGATAGTCGAGCTCCTCGTCGCTCGGCGGCCCGACCTTGACGATGAGCTCGCACTTGCCGTACAGGTCGGCGGGGGAGGTCATGATTTCGCCGCCCGCCTCGGCATACTGCACGTCGCTGAAGTGCGCCAGCGCGCCGGCGCCGGTCTCCACGTAGACCTCGTGCCCGTTCGCCACGAGCGTGCGCACGCCGCTCGGCGAGAGCGAGACGCGGCGTTCTTCGTTCGAGACCTCACGCGGGACGCCGATGCGCAACGACGTTTGTCCTTCACGCGTGCGAAGGGGCTTCTCCATCGTCAGCAGCCCGCGTTCGAGCGTGAATCCCTGTAGCGCCGGAACCTCCATAAAGTCTCGGGAAGAAGATGAGGGGAGCAGATGAAAGGCGGGGCAGCGCCTGCGGATCCGGCAAATATACGATATTCGAGAGACTAAACGCGGATGCCCGGAGCGATCTGCTTCGGGAAAGCGCGCGCGCACGCGCCGGTTCGCCACGAGCCGCGCGAGACTTCACGAGAAGCGGGCGCATGGTCTATATTCGAAAAAAATCATCCCGCGTGAGCCTTGGGGCGTCGAAAATCCGTGGTTGTTATGAGGCCGGAAGCGCGGCCGGCGCAACAAGCACACCTTCCAGTTCTCACTATTACGACCTGGAAGGCGCCACACCAGAATTCGCGGACAGGAATTGATCATGGAAAACAACGTGCGCAAACCTCTCTTCCTCATCGCCTTTCTGGTTTTCAGTCTCACCGTCGCGGGCTGTGACAATGACCTCGTCGGACCGGAGAACGAAGACCTGTTGGGCACCTTCATGATCGAGCGGGTCGATAATCGTCCCGTTCCCTTCATTCCCATCCGGGAGGACGGCTGCGAGGTCGTCTACACGGGGGGATGGCTGACCTTCCATGCCGACGGGGAATATGAGATGGAAACGGACGTGCAGACGCGCATCTGCGAGGGAACGGAAAACATCACCACGCTCAAGCGGCTCAATTACGGAACCTACGAACGGGACGGGAAACGGATCTTTTTCACCCCGTCCCGTGAGGGTCTGAGCGAGCCGTTCGAAGGGTCGATTGCCTCCGACCTGGTGGATGCGCTGGTGGTCAACGTCTATGGCGCGGAGTACAAATTCGAGCGGCTGGTCGTCGGCAGGCCGGACCCCGCCAGTTTGCTGCAAGCGCTGGAAGACGAGGCGCGGCGCTTCCGGTCGTTGCCCACGGCTCAGCCGCCCGCGCCGAGCCATTGATACGTCAGGATCCCGGCGGCGACGGCCACGTTGAGCGACTCCGTGCCGCGCCGGGAGGGCGCGCCGGCGATGGCGACGCGGGCGTCGAGGAGGGCGGCGACCTCGGGCGAGAGGCCGTGCGCCTCGGAGCCGAGCACGAGCGCCGAGGGCGGCTC
>NZ_JBWOPL010000025.1:0-62732 GCF_056451265.1 Rhodocaloribacter sp.
GCATCCAGGAGACCGCCGACGCCCTGGGCATCGACCGCAGCCACCTCTGGAAGAAGATGAAACGCTACGGCCTCGCCCCCGACGCCTGAGCCCCGAAGCCCCGCTCCCTCCGCCGCCCGGCCTTCCCACGAAGCGTCGGGCTTTTTTCTTTGCCGCCCACGCCCGCGCCATGTTGCACATGGGCAACATCGGGGGGGATTATGGTTGCGTTTACGCCACATTCAAGGGACAGAAGTTACCTTTGAGAAACTAAGGGGGGTGCATGTCAGAATGCACAAATATCCCACATCGAGATCATGCAATCCTTCAGAATTGTCGATATTGGCCTAAATAAGGGGCTTTGCCCCCGCGACATACGCTAAAAAGTGCAATTTGTCATACGCTCTACGGGATGTCCTGGTTAAATAGCTGATATACGTCTTCTGCAATACAAGCAGGTTTGCGAAAGAAGGCAATCTATGTGGCACAGAGCTTGTTATCGATCACATGACAGTTCCAACATTTTAGCAAAGGACTTTGTCATGAGAGCTTTTCTTCTTTGTCTAGCGCTATTCGTGATATCTGGGTGCGGTAGCCTTAAAAGTGTTTACACATCAACCATTGACCCGGGCTATACATCTTGGACTATTGCAATCACCGAAGCATGCAGCAACCCTCTCGACGTGACAGCATCTGCTCTCGAAAGATTAGAGTTTGATATTGCAGAAAGATCCTCAGGAGAACTGTCGACGGCGTTTCGCCGTGGAAGCAAGAGACAAGAACCGAAGAAAGGAGGCCTCTTAACTGCATTGAATAATTTACTAGATAAAGGAGCGACATAGTACGAGATCAAGATAAAGGCCAAATTACAATCTTCTAACTCTACTGATAACACTCGAATACTGATTTTCGAGACTAAAACAAGAGACCCGTTCAAAAACTCATCATATGAACGATCCAGGCATAATCCTCCCACCTGGACTTTTTGGCAAGATGACATCACAGAACTCAACAGAATAGTCAAAAGCAAATGCAATCCATAAGACCGACAGATACCATGCTAAGCACTCACATTCCTAACAAGTCATACATTCTAGCCCTGATACTCCCCCTAATCTTTGCAATTATCTCAGGGTGCGATATACTTCAGGAGCAATTAGATGATCAATTAATAGAGGGGACATGTACTCTGACATGCCCTGGCCCTGTAACTGTAACCGCTGAAAACATCCAAAAAGGTGCCTGCACGATTGCCCTACAGAACGTTAAGAAGGATGTAAGCCCTCAATGTACTTCAAATTTTTCGCCATACAATTCAAAAAATTAAAAATAAGGTAACAATATGTATCAGAATATTTATTATAAATTATTCACACTTCACTGTGTTAGGTATAATCTTGTCATTTCGATGTTATGCGCTATTTGTATAGCCGGATGCAACAAACCCGTGAATTCAACATCCTCACCAAGATTCTCGAACTCAATATCCTCAACATGGGCTACTCTGGATTCTACTAGTCGCCATGAATACCTCGACGTATCTCTAAAGCAGATTCGAGCAGGTTTATTTCTAAAGGCACTTCATGAAAGCGGGGAATTACCCGGCATTCCCCAGAACTGGCATGGAACTATAGAAATATATAATCCAAATTTCATCACGCATCCAGACCATTTTACCTTTAAGGCTACGATTGAAGAAGAAGATACAACTATTTATTTTTATTCGGTAAAAATTGACTCCCTCCTCAATGAGTGGGAAATCACTAAGGCATGGAGAATACATTCTGGGATCAACGAGCCCATAGGATTGCCAAAGCCTGCTGCACTGACTATCGCAAACGAACAGTCCGCCCTAGAATACCAAAGCAGTTTCGAGGATTTCGGTTACGATGATGAAAATTTCAAATCTATTATGGAAAACATTCTAGATTCTCTATCCACTCTAGACTCTCTATCCAATATAGAATCCCATTAAATCATAAATAACAAAATAATTTCCCAATATTGTTAATATGAGGTTTTTCTCTTGTGAAATAAGATTTCTGACTCCCTCACAATAGAGAGATTATGCAATGTCAACTCTGCCCCAAAAGGTGACAACGAACTTGAGATTCTGGCTTGGTGCATGTCAGAATGCACAAATATCCCGCACCGGGATCGTCCGATCCTTCAGGAATCGTCAATACTGGCCGAAAAAAGAGCTTTTCTCCACGCGACATACGCTAAAAAGTGCAATTTGTCATGCGCCCTTCTGGCTTGTAGCCGGGCTTCTTGTAGCTAATGCACATGCCCAACGACTCAACGAGACCAGTTGGTATGGGCCGGCACTGACGCATCACCAAGACACAGCCATCCTGGCCTGGACCGGGACTGACGACCATTTGAATGTCATGCAATCCTATGATGGAGTGAGTTGGGAAGCCGAAACCAGGCTGGCAGAACGGAGCAAGCATCCGCCAGCCCTGGCATCCCTGGGCCGGTATGTCTACATCGCATGGACCGGCACCGACAAGCACATTAACGTCATGCGCTCACGCGACGGGGTGGAATGGCGCACTAAGATTCGCCTGGATGAAGAAAGCGATCTCGAACCAGCTCTGGCCACCCTAAACGGTACACTCTATTTGATCTGGCGCGGACGCGGCAACAAAAAGATCAACATCCTGCAATCCGAAGACGGAATCGACTGGGAAAGCAAAACCCGACTCGAAGAAACTGCACAAGATCGCCCGGCCATTGCTGCACACAACGGACGCCTGTATATCTCCTGGACCGGCGTGGGGAACGGCAAACTCAACATCATGCGCTCGCGTGACGGGATAGAATGGCGCGCCAAGATCCGCCTTGACGAAGAAAGTGACGACGGTCCTGCCTTGTGTTCTTTTCGAGATCGTCTCTACCTGGCTTGGGTCGGACGCCGAAACGGCAAACTCAATGTCATGCGCTCCGAAGAAGGCGTCGACTGGAGTGGCAAAATTCGGCTTGATCAAACCACCAAGAAGTCACCCGCCATGGCTTCGTTCGGAGAGGTCCTTTTGGTCGGCTGGATCGGCGAGCACGATCATCGGATCAACATCGCACGCTCCGAGGACGGTGTCGACTTCTAACCGCCTTTTCGCCGACATTCATAGCTTTGCCCATACTCTTTCTACAAAATAGCCGACATCATTCATTATGAAATCCTCCCTGCCAGGTTACCTTTGTTTATACATATTGCTCTTCTTCTCCTTGATCGAATTAGCCTGTTCTGGTGCACCGGGAGAAGATGGAATGTCTTACATAGCCATCGATTGGGAGGAAAAACCTTCCTATTATACTGATGATAACCCATCGATTTCTGGGCAAATTAAAAAAGGTATATTTTACGAAACTACGCCCCAATTGGCCCATTTTGAATACGGTTATCAGGATGGTTATGGCTGGCGCGGAACCTATCAGATCATGTCCGGGGAGCCTGGCACGAAGGGTAAGGTATTCTGGCAAAAAGGCAAAGATGGGCAAGACAACTATTATACCTTGATCTTGTCTTATTACGGCTCTCGCTTCTCTAATGAATATCGAAAACAATCCCTGCCCAACTCGTTCACAACGGTCGTTCGGCAAGGAAATACCTATTTCGTCGTCACGTATACGCGCTTCCGGTATGCGCCCGGTCAGATCTCGCCGGCAAACAAATTGTCGAAATGAATACGCCCTCCATACTTCTACAATCGTGAATCAAGTCGATGAATCGCCGTAGCATTTTTCTCATTTACCTCTTCCTGCCCGGTATTCTCCTCCTGGCTGCCTGTGAAAGTTCTCCGACCGAGTTCGAGCGAGATACGGCCCCATTACTGGAGGAACAAGCCTTTGGAGAAGCAACCATTTCCAGAAAGACAAAGGTGCTGGCAGACTCGACCTTAGCCCTGCTTGCCTCCGTCTCTGACGATGGCACTACGTTTACCTTCAATCAAATGAACGCTACGCTGTCTTCGCTTTCCCCCGGCGATATTCTGATTAGTGGCGTAAGTACACTTACCCCCAATGGCGTGCTGCGTAAGGTCTCTCGTCTGGAATCACAGGGATCCGGCGTGCGCGTGCTGACGACGACGGCCACGCTCGAAGAGGGGTTGGTAAATGCAAGCATTGAGCTGTCCCAGGTCCTATCGCCCGATAATATTTCTGCGGGAAAGGCTCTCGTTCCCGGCGTCTCGTCGACTCGACGAGCAGGCAAGAACAACCATGCCGCTTTCGCCCTCGATATGTATAACGTCGTTGTGTATGATGGCGACGACAATGAAGAAACTACCAATGACCAAATTCGCGCTTCCGGGCGTATTGATTTCGAGCCCACCTTCACTTTCAATCTGTCAGTTTCCGATGGGCACTTGGAAGAACTCTCCTATTCGGTGTCCAATACGCTCACGGCTGAAATCAACCTCGACGCCACGCTCGACCTGGTCAACTTTGAGGGAGACATAGAGGTTTTCCGGTGGAACGTATCTCCGATCACCGTATGGGCGGGCTTTGTGCCCATCGTCATTACCCCTACCCTCGCCGTTCATGTCGGCGCTCAGGGACAGGTGACCATTGGCATGAGCACTGGCGCAACGGCAACCGCTACACTTACGGCCGGCGTCACCTATTCCAATAGACGGTGGACCCCGCTCAGCGACCTTACTACCGGCTTCCAGTTTCGATCTCCCACGGTATCGGCCACAGCGAATACCGAGGCCTACGCAGCGCCACATATTAGCTTTTTGGTTTATGGGATCGCGGGGCCCTATGCCAATATAAAAGGCTACTCCGAATTCAATGCCGACATCAATGCAAATCCCTGGTGGCAGTTGTTCGGAGGTATCAAAGTCGATGTAGGGGTTTTCATTGACATCTTCAGCCGGCGTATTGCCGAGTATTCGCAACCCGACCTGATCGACTATAAAAGGTTGCTGGCAGAGGCGCAAAATTCGTTCAATCGACCGGGTACCCTTTCCGGTAGCGTGCGCGATGCTGCCAGCCGAACAGCGTTGGCGGGCGTCAGCGTACAAGTGTATAATGGAAACCTAATCATGGCGGAAGGCCTGACGGAGAGCGATGGCACCTATACGATTCAGGTACCTCCTCACTTGGGATACCGCGTGCAGTTTTCCAGGACCGGATACCTGACAACCTCCTATGAAAATGTCGAAGTACTTGCCGATCAGACAACCTTTTTAGAGTCGGTCCTACAAATCGATGAGCGTCATTCTGGGCAGGGTGAGGTATCCGGCACCATTGTAAACGCCCTGGATGGGCAGCCTGTCGTTGGCCTTACAGTTCGACTTCGATCCGGTATTAACGCACGCCAAGGTAGCATTCTCCGTTCGACAAGCACAGATGGGAGCGGTCGTTATATTTTCAGTAACCTGAATGCCGGTCATTACACGGCAGAAGCAAGCAGTTCTGGATATAATACGACATATTTTACCATTGTCTCACTCGGAGGCCAGACCACTTCAGGGCAGAATGCGAGCATTACACCCCTCCTGAGCAGCGATGAAACGCGCATCATCCTTACCTGGGGGGAAAGCCCTAGAGACCTGGATTCCCACCTGACCGGCCCCCTACCTAACGGATCGCGATTCCACGTCTATTATGCAAATAGAATTGTAAATCAATATGCCAATCTCGACCTGGATGACACCGATGGCTTCGGCCCAGAAACGGTGACACTTTTCCAGGAAATCAATGGCTTATATCGATACTCTGTACATGATTTCACAAATAGTAATTCAATCTTTAGTGACTTCCTTAGTAATTCGGGTGCTATCGTCCGTGTCTATCGAGGAAACGACTTGGTTGCCACCTTCAATGTCCCCCCTAATCAGCCAGGAACATTATGGACAGTATTTGAAATGAATAGGGGTGTAATTACCCCGATAAACGACATGAGTTTTGAATCCCTTTCTTCGGGAGTTCGTAAAAACAGCAATTCCTATGACGGTGACATCATCCTGAAAATCCCACCCAAATGAAGTTCCAAGGCGTAAGTGATTCGGTATTAGCTTTGTTTTCAATGTCCGAGAAATTGTTCTTAAATACAACAAATTCAAAGTCTTTACCCCCCCTGCCAGACGGAGAAAGTGTAGTAACCCCTTGAAATCAAGCCACCAACTGTAGTTTTTGACGGTACTGTCTCGGACTGCGGGAGTCCAGGGCTTGGTGTGGCCGCTAGCGGTTGTACCAACGCAGCCAACGCGCGATTTCGCGGCGCGCTTCCACGAAGCTCTGGAAGCGATGCTGCCATACACACTCTTCTTTGAGACTGCGGAAGAAGCGCTCGATCATCCCGTTCTGCTTCGTCGTGTAAGGGGTGATGTACTCCTGATCCAGCCGGTAGAACCGACAGGCCTCACGGAAGCTCAGACTCTGGAAGATGAGCCCGTTGTCACTGCGGATCACCGGCGTTTGCCCTTGAGGTCGCGGCGTACCAAAGCGTTTGATACAGGCTTGCTCGACTGCACCTTCAGCTTCCTTGGTTCGGCCTCGCAAGGCGTACTCCCACCCGATGATCTCGCGGTCATGGCAGTCAATCACCGCCACCAGGTGGCCCCAGCCATCCCGGCCGCAAGCAATGTGCGTCACATCCATGGCCCAGCGCAGGTTACTGGCGCTAGCCTGACGCCAGCTCTTGCGTACTCTCGGGCGCGGCGTTGTCTTACGCTTTGTGCACTGCCAACCCCGTATTTGCATGATCCGCTGCACTTTCTTGCGATTCACACGGATGCCTTCCTTGAAGCGCAAAAGCGCCCAGATGCAGCGATAGCCGAAGGTGGGATGCGCCTGGATCAAGCAGTGACAACGGGTCGCTACCTCCTCATCGATGTCTCGTGATGCCGTGCATTAGGCCTGCTGCTAATAGACCTCGCTGAAACGACGACGATCTACCTCCAGCACATGGGCCAGTCTGCAGTGTGACGCATGGGGGACCATCTGCTTTATTCGTCCGAGTTCGTCGGTGCAAAAGGGGGGCGCAAGCCCTTCAGTTCGAGCGCTGTTTTGAGAATGCCATTATCCATCACCAGCTCACCCATCTTGCGTTGCAATTGCTTGACCTCCTCGCGGCGCATGGCCCCCTCACCACGTGGTCGAGTGCGCAGGTTGTTCTCCGCTCCAGCGAGAAAACGGTCGCGCCAGTCTTCGATCTCGACGACGCTGAGCCCGTGCTTACGCGCAGCTTCTTGGGCCGACGTTTCTCCTTGCAGGATGCTGAGAACGAGCATGCTGCGACGTTTGGTCGTCCAGCGCTTGATCGGTTCGTTGGGTAGTGGTTCCATGTGCTCACCTCGACGATGGGTTCATGATTGAACGTCGTGTTGGTGGGACATGATCTCAAGGGGTCAGTATAAGATGAGACCAACTATACCTGGCAGCTCTCCGACGCCGAGGATTTCTCGGTGATGCTTTTGCCGAATGCCGACCTCGACACCAACGTCGGCGCTTCGACCCTTTTCGAAGTCGATTATGGAACCCTTGCAGGGCTGCTCACCAACAACGGCGTTGATCCGTTTGGCTCGGTCACCTTGTTCCACCGGGTCGTCGCGTCGGACGGTCAGGCTCAGACGATGAGCAACACAGCCTCTATTACCCTGACACGCGGCTCCATCGTGGGTACCGAAGATGACGCAGATCTTCCCGAAGCCTACATGCTGCTCGGAAACTACCCGAACCCGTTCAACCCCGTCACGACGTTTCGCTTTGCCCTGCCTCAGCCCGACCACATCCGAATCGGCGTTTACGACATTCTTGGCCGGCAGGTCGCTACCCTGGCCGACGGCGTGTACCCGGCAGGCCGGCATTCCGTCCGTTGGGATGCCTCCGGCTTCGTCAGCGGCCTCTACTTCGTGCACATGACCGGAAGCGGCTTCATCAGCTCACGGACCGCCACTTTGCTCAAATGAGCCCGACTTTGGCCATCCCCTGCCCGGCCTTCCCACGAAGCGCCGGGCTTTTTCATACCCACGCCGCCCGTTCTCGGGTTTGCGCCAACCGGCGTGCATTTGCCGAACCCCCTTGCATATAAAGGATATATTTCCGAGTCTCAGGAAAGCATTTGCACCGTTCACAGCCCGATGAGATCATGCCCCCCTAGCTTTTCCTGCGCCGAAGCCGTCCCTTCCCTCTCTTCCCACCCATAAGGCTGAATCCGCGTGAAAAAACTCCGTATCGGCATTCTCGATCTCGTCACCCAGGCTCCGAAGCCTTCCCTCTATGGCCGCGTGATGAACGGCAACCTGGCCAGCATCATGCCGCAAGCCCTTGCCGTGTGGTGCGAAGAAGCGGGCCATACCGTGCACTTCGTCTGCTATACCGGGGTCGAAGACCTGACCCGGGAGCTGCCCGCAGACATGGATGTGCTGTTCATCGGCGCGTTCACACGGGCCGCACAGCTGTCTTACGCCATCAGCAACCTGTTCCGCCAACGCGGCGCGGTAACCGTACTGGGCGGGCCCCATGCCCGGTGCTACCCGGACGACGCCCGGAAATACTTCGACTACGTGCTGGGGTTCACCGACAAGAAGATCGTCGATGAGGTCCTGCGCGAATGCAGTCCCCACCGGCCGCTCGGCAGACGCCTCAGCGCTCCCCAACAACCCGGCTACCTGCCCGGCGTCCGGGAGCGCTGGAAGTTCCTCCTGCCCACGATCAACAAGACGGCGACGAGCTTCCGGATCGTGCCCATGATCGGAAGCCTGGGCTGCCCTTATACCTGTAGTTTCTGTATCGATTCGGTCGTCGACTACCAGCCGCTGAGCTACGACCAGATCCGCGAAGACCTGCAGTTCCTGCACCAGACCGTGAAAGACCCCATCGTCGGGTGGCACGACCCCAACTTCGGCATCCGGTTCGACGACTACCTCTCGGTGATCGAGGAGGCCGTCCCGCAGGGAAACATACGCTTCGTGGCCGAGAGCAGCCTCTCCCTGTTGTCCGAGAAGAACGTCAAGCGCCTGCGCGCGGCCGGCTTCCAGGCCATCCTGCCGGGCATCGAATCCTGGTACGACATGGGCAACAAGTCGAGAACGGGGAAGAAGCGGGCGCACGAGAAGATGGAACAGGTGGCCGAGCACGTCAACATGATCATGGAGCACATCCCCTACCTCCAGGCCAACTTCGTGCTGGGCCTCGACAGCGACGCGGGCGACGAGCCGTTCGAGTTGACCAAGCAGTTTCTGGACAAGTGCCCCGGCGCATTCCCGGCCTACTCGTTGCTCTCGGCCTTCGGCGAAGCCGCCCCCCTCAACCTCGAGTTCCAGCGCGAAGGACGGGTCATCGGCTTCCCGTTCCACTTCCTCAACAACAACCAGGCGATGAACGTCCGGCCCAAGAACTATTCGTGGCCCGACTTCTACGACCGCCTCATCGACCTGATGAAGTATTCCTTCTCCTGGAAGATGATCGGACGTCGGCTGAAGGCCAACCGGATGTTCATCCCCCGGTGGATGAACGTCGTGCGGTCCGTTTCCTCGGAAGGGTTCGGGCGGATCAAGTATCATACGATGTTGCGCCGCCTGATGGACACCGACCGCTCCGTGCGCCGCTTCATGGAACAGGAAACGGACGTCATCCCGGACTTTTACCTCAACATCATCAAGAAGGACCTGGGAGACTTCTGGGAGGTCTTGCCCGAAGGCGCGATCCGGCACGACCCGTATGCCTATCTCAAAAGGGAGCAAGAGGAGGAGTTGATCAAGCTACCGACCGTCTGAGGTCCGGTTGACCCGCTCAGAACAGTTCCGGACGCTTGCCTTTGATCGGCTCGAAGAAGGCCCGCATCTTTTCGACGTCGCCTTCGAGGTTGCCGGTGGCTTCGAAGCGCGGGCCGAGGACGACTACCTTCCGTTCGAAGTCGAGCGCGACGGCAAGGATGGGCACGTTCGCTGCGCGCGCGATGTTGTAAAAACCCGTCCGCCACTGCGCCACCTTCTTCCGCGTGCCCTCGGGCGAAAGGCCGAGCACGAACCGGTCGTGTGCCCGAAAGGCTTCGACCACCTGAGAGACGACGCCCTGCCGCGCGAAACGGTCCACGGGGATGCCGCCGAGTCTTCGGAGAACCCCGCCGAAAGGCCATCGAAAGATCGTGTGCTTGCCGAGCCAGTGCACGCGGAGGTCGAGCGCGAGCGCCGCCGCCATCGCCACCACGAAATCCCAGTTCGACGTGTGCGGAGCCACGATGATGATGAGCTTCGGAAGGTTCGGCGGCGCTCCCTCGAAGCGCCATCCCAAGAGCGCAAGCACAAACTTCCCGAACGCGCGAAGCCCTTTGCTACCCCGTCGGGGAAGGGCGTCGCCAAGGGCTGGAATATCCATTCAGGGCGCAACGTGTGGTGGAGAAAAGCCGCGAGAAGATACGGTTTCCAGACCGGGAAGTCAGGCGTCGAGGGTCGAGGCAGCCGGTTCGGCGGCCTTCCCGAACGGAATCACTGTGCGTCCGGGCCGAGGCGGACGACGTGCCGGAGGAGCGGCCATCCCACCCGGCGCGGCCGGGCCCATCACTGCCGGGCGGGAGCGCCGACGACGTCCCGGTAGACCCGCTCGACCTGCCGGCGGAGGTCCTCGAGCGAGCCGGTGTTCTCGATGACGTAGTCGGCGCGGCGGCGAAGCTCTGCGGGCGAAAGCTGGTGCGCCATGCGGGCGCGCACCTGTTCGGGCGTCACGCCGTCACGCGCGACGACGCGGCGCACCCGCTCGTCCTCGGGCGCATCCACCACGGCCACGGCGTCGAGGTGGCGGTCGCCTCCGGACTCGTAGATCAAGGCCGCCTCCTTGACGAGCAGCGGCGCGCCCTCCGCCTCGGCGACCCGCCTCGCCGCCTCGAACGCCTCATACACGCGCGGATGCACGATCCGGTTGATGCGCGCCACGTTGGCCGCGTCGCCGAACACTTTCCCGGCAAGGTACGCACGGTTCAGCCGCCCGCGTTCATCGTAGCTCTCCGGCCCGAAGGCCTCGACGATCTCGGCCCGCACCTCGGGGTCCGCCTCCATGAGCCGTTTCGCCTCGGCGTCGGCGTAGAACACCCGCGCGCCGAGCTCTTCGAGGATGCGGCAAACCGCCGTCTTGCCACTGCCGATGCCGCCGGTGACGCCTAAGGTTTTCATGGGAAACGCCGGAAGGTTGTGAAGGGTTGTGCAGCGCCGGGCCACACCGTGCGCGAGACGCTCTGCAAAATACGAAAACCGATGATCCGCCTTCCTTTACGAAGGCTCGGGGGGTCAGAAGACCCACAGCATCGACACGGCGAGGTTGGGGATGAGGGTTCGGACGCCGCGTCGTCCCGCGCGCCGGATGTGGTCGGCGAGGCCTTCGGGAAGGCCGCCATAGAGGCGCTGCCGCACGTGCTGTATCGTGAGCCAGCCGTCGAGGCGGAGGGCGGATTGTCGGCGCATGGGCCACTCGAGCGCGAACGTCGGGCCCACCTGTTCGATGCGCTCGCGACCGGGCCGGGTGATGGTGGTCGTCAGCGTGTTGCCCGCCTCGTCCCGGAGCGGATTGCCGGCGGCGTCCACGCGCGGGTAGCGGACGGTGGTGGCGCGGTCGAAGTCGCTCCGGATGAAGAACCGAAAACCGATCTCGGCGGCGACGCGTCGTCCGGTCCGCAGGCGCAGCCATCCGCTGTAGGTGCGGAGCGTGTCGAACGGGATTTCGGCGAACCGGTCGCTGAGGAAACGTCCGAGGCGAAGTTCACCCAGGCTTCCGGCGGCCCGCACCTGAACGCCCATGCCGAAATCGTGCGTCACGTCGAGGTTGTACCGCATCTCCCGCGCCGACTGATCCGTCGGACGGCGACCCGGGAGCACGAAGTCGTCCACGGTATAGGTGGCCCGCACTTCCGAACTGAGGCGCATACGCGTGCGCGGGGCGGGCGTCCACGTGACGGCCGGGCGGAGCCGGAGCGAGCGTTGCACGTTGTTCTCGGCGGAACGCGCAGCCCGGAGATAAACCGTGTGGAAATACGACCCGAAAAGCTGCACCTCGGCCTGGAAGTAGCGGCTCAGGCGAAGGAGCGCGCCGAAGGAACCGTTGTAGAAGACCTCGTCCCGGTCGTCGGGGTTGACCTCGGGGGTGTCGTGACGAAGGACGCTCGCCGAGCCGTCGAAGTTCACGGCGAGCAGGCGCGTGAGGTTGGCGCGGGCGCGCCCGAAGAGGGTGAGGTGCCCGCGATCGAAGTCGGCCTGACGAAGGAGGTCGCTTTTCTGGGCCGCCTGCGCGGTGGGCAACGCCTCCCGGTTGGCGAGGATGCGGCGTTCGACCTCTGCCCCGCCCCGAAGGCCGAGCCGCACCTCCGTATCCGGCGTCTCATAACGCACGCCCGTTTCGAGATCGAACGAGCGGCGTTTGAAGTCGGAGTCGAAAAAGAGCACGTCGGCGGGGGCGCGTAGGGTGCGGACGAATCGGCCGTTGACCGAGGCGTCGAGGCGCGTGAGCAGCCGGAGGCCCCGAAAAAGCGGCGTGTCGAGTTCGAGGGCGGCCGTGAGCGTGTCGCTCGTGGTGGCCTCCACGGTTTCGGAGAGACGGCCCGTCGGTGTGTTCCGGTTGAGGAAAGAGACGGCCTGATAGGCGTCGCGCCGGAAGGAAGAGAGGCGCACCTCGGAGGTAAAGCGCGTTCCTTCGAACGAGCGTTCGGCCCGCCCGCGGAGGCGCAGCGCCCGCGCCCGCCGGGGCGTGATCAACTGCCACGCTCCCTCGCCCTCGACGTGGATCCGATAGCCGTTGATGAGGGGCGGGGTCGCGCCGAGACGCAACCCGAAGGCCGGCCCCGCATCCGTCCGGAGGGGCGCTTCCCGGCCCGCCTCGATCAACGCGCCGGGCCGCTGATCCCACGCCGCGCCCGCCATCGGCTCCACCCACACGTACGGACGCGGCGCAAACCGAAGCCCCGCATATACGGCCTGGCTGAAGACACGGCTGAGGCTGAACCAGGCCGCCTCGCCGTGGAACCGAAGCGCGAAGCGAGGACCCACCGGGCGCCCCGCCCGCCATACGAGCCGGTTCTCGTCCCGAAAGCTGAGCTCGTCCGCGAACAGGATGAAAGCGTCCGAAGAAAAACGGTTCGTCAGGGCTACGTCCCACATACCGAAGCGCTGGTCCAACCGGAGGTCGGCGCTCCATCGATAGCGGTTCACGTCGCGTTCGAAGCCTGCCGAGAATTGCCGGACCGGCTGGGCCTGCACAACCGGGAGCACGCAGGAGCACACCAAAAACGCCACAAGTGCGGCAAATCCGCCTCGCATTTTCGCATTCGTGCTCCCGTGCTCCACAATGCTCCCGTCGTCCATAGTGCCGCGCGCCTGCGAAGCCCCCCCTCGTCCGCCGGTGTCGGGTAGGGCCGCGCCACGCGCCCTCCAAAAAAATCACCCCGGCGGCCAGCTCAGCTTCCGCCCGCCGATGAGGTGCAGGTGCAGGTGCGGGACCGTCTGAAGCGCGTCCGGGCCGTTGTTGATCACCAGACGATACCCGCCCGCGAGCCCCTCCTGCTCCGCCACTTTCTTCGCCACGAGGTGCAGGTGTCCCACGAGCATCCGGTCTTCCTCCGTGAGGGCGTCGATTGACGGAATGGGTTTGCGGGGGATGACGAGCAGGTGGGTCGGGGCCTGCGGGTTGATGTCGCGAAAAGCGACGCTCCACTCGTCCTCATACACGATCTCCGCCGGAATCTCCCGGTCGGCGATTTTCTGAAAAAGCGTTTTCTCTTCCATAGCCTGTTTTTCTTTGATCCTATGATGGCCGCCAATATAGCGCAAAGTGGTTTAATTTCGACGGCGCCTTCGGACGCGCCCCCCTTCCCGTATGTTACCCCCGGCCGGGCATGCGAAAGAACAATCGCGCCCGCTTCTCGTCCCATTGTCCACCGTTCCCCCCGAGGGGGGCCATGGCGGCGGTTTTCATTGATCGTCGAAACATTTAATGTATACACACGATACAATCTCATCCTCTCCACCCGACTTCCGACGCTGATGCCCACGGTTTACGTCACCCGGAAAGTGCGTTTCAACGCGGCTCATCGCCTCCACAACCCGGAGCGTTCCGACGAATGGAATCGCGCCACGTTCGGCAAGTGTAACAATCCAAACTGGCACGGACACAACTATACGCTCGAAGTCACGGTGGCCGGTGAGCCGGATCCCGAGACGGGCTTCGTGATCGACCTGAGCCGGCTCAAGCGTCTGCTCGAAGAGAAGATCCTCTCGAAGTGCGACCACGCCAACTTGAACCTCGACGTGGACTTCATGCGCGGCCTCTTGCCTTCGACGGAGAACTTTGCCGTGGCCATCTGGGGCGAGCTGGTCGATGCGTTGCCTGCGGGGCGGCTCCACGCGGTCCGCCTGATCGAAACCGAAAACAACAGCGTCGAGTATCGCGGCGAATGACCCGCCCCTCGACTTTCACCACCGACTTTCCGAACCCGATGCGACCTTCCGACGAGCACGCCCTCAAGCGCCTGACACCCGACGAGATCAACGGCGCAGCCCCGGCCATGTATCAACGGCGCGAGATCTACTGTCCCGAATCCACGGAGACGATCGGCGACCACGTTCACGGCATTTTGAAAACGCTGGGGGAGGATCCGGAGCGGGAGGGCCTGAAGAAGACGCCGGAGCGCGTGGCCAAGGCCCTGCAGTTCCTCACGCAGGGCTATATGATGGACCCGCGCGAGATCCTCACGAGCGCGCTCTTCGAGGAGGCATACAATGAAATGATCCTCGTCCGGGACATCGAAGTGTACAGCCTGTGCGAACATCATATGCTCCCTTTCTTCGGGAAGGCGCACGTGGCCTACATTCCGAACGGAAAGATCGTCGGGTTGAGCAAGTTGCCGCGGGTGGTGGACGTGTTCGCGCGGCGGCTGCAGGTGCAGGAGCGGCTCACGCTTCAGATTCGCGACGCCATCGAGGAGGTGCTTCAGCCGCTCGGCGTGGCCGTGGTCATCGAGGCGACGCACCTGTGCATGGTCATGCGCGGCGTGCAAAAACAGCACTCGATGACCACCACGAGCGCCATGAGCGGCGAGTTTCTCCGCAACGCCACCACACGCGGCGAGTTCATGCGTCTGATCAACGGCCACGGCTGAGCCCACCGACCCCGAAAAGCGTATGCCCGTCATTCTCATCACCGGCGCGAGCCAGGGCATCGGCGCGGCGATGGCGGAGGCCTTCGCCGCCGAGCCGGAAGCCCGCCTGGCGCTCCTGGCCCGCAACCGTGCCCGCCTCGAAGGCGTGGCCGAGCGTTGCCGCCGCCTCGGCGCGAGCGCCGAGGTCTTCCCCTGCGACGTCACGAACGACGGCGCCGTAGCCGAGACCGCCCGGACGATCCTCGACCGATGGGGCGCGCCCGACGTGCTCGTCAACAACGCGGGCCGCTTCGAGCCCGGCGACGCCCTCGGCACCACCCCGGACGCCTTCCGCGCCCAGGTGGCCGTCAACCTGACGAGCGCCTTCGTGGTGACGCACGCCTTCCTCCCGGCGATGGTCGCGCGCGGCAGCGGACACCTCTTTTTCCTCGGCTCCGTCGCTTCGCTCAAAGCCTATCCCGGCGGGCTGGCCTATTGCGCCGCCAAGCACGGGGTGCTCGGGCTGGCCCGCGCCGTCCGAGAAGACACGAAGGACCGGGGCATCCGCGTGACCGCGCTCCTCCCCGGCGCGACCCTCACGCCGAGCTGGGATGGCGTCGATCTCCCGCAGGAGCGCTTCATGCCCCCCGAAGACGTCGCCCGCGCCGCCGTGGACGTCTATCGCCTCAGCGACCGCACCGTGGTCGAAGAACTCCTCCTCCGCCCCCGGCTCGGCGACCTCTGAGGCGCCTCGCCCGGCGGAACCCTCACGAACGGCGAAACGCGCGCACGTCCCGCACCTCCCATGCAACGGGGAGACGCCAGAGATTGCATCACAAAAGAGCCTTTTGGGCGTCTTTTCCGTATTTAAGGTTGAGCCTCCTCGAATACTCGCTCTCACGGAACACCTTTGATGCGACACCGCCTCGCCCCTATCGCCTACCTGATTCCCTGGTTCCTGGCCGTGTCGGCGGGCACGGGCGCAGGGTTGCTCGCGATGTTTCTGACGGGCGGCGAGCTTCCGGTCCGGCTACTGTCGTTCTGGTTCGCCGGAGCGATGGTCGCCACGGTCACGTTTATCGGCTACGCGCACCTTCGCCGCCCCCGTGAGCATCGCCCGTCTTCAAGGGAGCCGCGCGCATCTCGGCATGGCGCCTCTCACGCGCCGCAGCCGCCCGCCGGGAACCGGACCAGGGCCCGTCCCGAAGCAAAGCCGTCCGGTCGGGCATACTCTTTGATGTCCACGAGCGCGAAAGATTTACCCTAGCATGGTCCGCCGGTTTGTCATGAAAGGATCCCGCATCACCCGACATTATCTTTTCCCCTGGCTCGTGAGCGTCGGGGCCGGGGTTGCATTCGGCTCGGGCGTTGCCGGATGGATTGCCGGAAGCCCCGCCGGAGGCGCATTCTGGACGTGGTTGCTCCTTTTCTGGCTCATCGGAGGGGGGGCCGCCGCCGTATCCTTCATGCTTCTCGGACTGAGCCGTCTCTCCGCACGGGACGCCGGGCGGCCGGCCCTGCCCCGCGCGCATCCGGCTCCCAAACCGCTCTCGCCGCCGTTTGCCCCCGCGCCTCCGAGCCGGCGTCGCGCTGCCTGACCGAAACGCCGACCGATCGCGCGGCAGCCGTTTCCCCGTCGCTTCGGAAAGAACTTCTGACCGCAAACGAAAAAGGCGGTCCCGCCTCGACGGAACCGCCCTTTCTCTTTGCCGAAAAAGCGATCAGGCTTCCTGAAGGGCTTCCGCTTCGGCCACCACCTTCTCCTGCACGTGGCGCGGCATCGGCTCGTAGTGGCTGAAGGTGGCGCGGTGCAGGCCTCGGCCCTGCGTGAGCGAGCGAAGCGCCGTCGAATAACGGTACAGTTCCGCCTCCGGCACCTGGGCGACGATCTTCTGGAACGGCCCCTCCGACTCGATGCCCTGGATGCGGGCGCGCCGGGTGTTGAGGTCCCCCATCACGTCGCCGGTGTACGTGTCCGGCACGAGGACCTCGACGTTGTCGATGGGTTCGAGCAGCACGGGGTTCGCCTGCCGGAACGCCTCGCGGAAGCACATGCGCGCCGCCGTCTTGAAGGCATTCTCGTTCGAGTCCACCGAGTGCATCCCGCCGTCGTAGATGACCACGCGGATGTCGCCCACGGGATAGCCGGCGATGGGGCCTTTCTGAAGCGCCTCGGCCACCCCTTTCTGGATGGCTCCGAAAAACCGCCGCATGTCGATCACGCCGCCGACGATGGCGTCGATGAACTCGACCTTCGCCCCCCACGGCATCTCCATCTCCGCCTTCCCGCGCACACTGATGTCGGGATCGGGCACGAACGCTCCATCGAGCGGCTCGACGAGCATCGCGATGTCGGCAAACTGCCCCGCGCCGCCGGTCTGTTTCTTGTGCCGGTACTTGGCGCGCGCTTTCGTCTGCACCGTCTCGCGATAGGCCACCTTGGGCCGGGAGAACTCGATGTCCACGCCAAAGCGTGTTTTCATCCGATATCTGGCAATTTCCAGCTGCATCTCGCCCTGCCCGCCGATGACGATCTGACTCAGCAGCGGATCGTGGATGATCTGGAGCGACGGATCCTCGATGGCGATCTGCTGAAGGCCCTGCGCCAGCTTGTCCTCCTCGCCCTCCCGCGTCGGGGAGACGGCCACGCGATAGCGTGGTTCGGGAAACTCGATGGGTTTGATGACCACCCGGCTGCCTTTCTTGTGGAGCGTGTCGTTCGTGTGCGTGTGCCGCAGTTTGACGAGCGCGCCGATGTCGCCGGCGAGCATCCGCTCCACGGGCTCGCGGTCCCGCCCGTTGATGGCATAAAGTTGTCCGAGGCGTTCGATGTTGCCCGTCTGCGCGTTTTCGAGGTCGAGTCCCTGCCGGAGCGTGCCCGCATAGACGCGAAAGAAGGAATAATCGCCCACGTGCTGTTCGGCCATCGTGCGATAGATGAAGGCGACCGGATCGGCGTTCGGATCCGCAGGCGCCGGTTCTCCCTCGACCGTCTCGGCGGGGGGCATCTCGGCGGGCGCCGGGCACACGTTGTCGATGAAGCTCATCAACCGGGAAGCGCCGATGTTCTTCGTGGCGCTCGTCAGGAAGATGGGGAAGAGCTCACGCCGGAGCATGGCTTCGTGCAGCCCCTGCCGCATCTCGTCTTCGCTCAGTTCCCCTTTCTCGAAATACAACTCCATCAGGCTTTCGTCGTTCTCGGCGATGTTCTCGACGAGTTCGTTGTGAAGCGCTTCCGCCTCTTCGAGAAAATCCGGGGCAATGTCGCTAAACGAGGGTCTGCCTTTGTCATCGAAGGTGATCTGCTTCATCACCAGCACGTCGATGATGCTCCGCGTACCGCTGCCGCCGGGCAACTGCACCACCGTCGCGCCGCGCCCGAAGCGGTCCTGGATCTGCGCGACGACGGAACGAAAATCGACCTTGTCCTTGTCCAGGTGGTTGATGATGAACATGGCGGGCTTCTGAAGGTCTTCGCCGGAGCGCCAGGCCAGCTCCGTGCCCACCTGCACCCCTTCCGCCGCATTGATGACGTACAGCGCGGTGTCGGCCACCTTGAGCGCCGCGATCACCTCACCGATGAAATCGGGATATCCCGGGGTATCGAGGATGTTGATCTTGTGCCCTTTCCACTCCGCATGCAAAAGCGAGGTGAAGACGGACATCTGCCGCTCTTTCTCGCTCGGGTGATAATCGCTGACGGTATTCCCCTCCTCGATTGCCCCCATGCGCTGCAAAGCGCCGCTGGCATAGAGCATCGCCTCGGCCAGCATCGTCTTCCCGCTTCCTTGATGACCCACCAGGGCTATGTTCCGGATGTGATCTGCATCGTAGACATTCATAAGCGCCACTCCTCGTTTGACCGCACCGGGCGGTGAATTTCAACATGCCACGGAAAAAATCGCCACTCGGCTCCTGTGCCGGGAGCCGGTGGCGTCTCCATCAAAGTGCCGTGCCTACCCTGCACGGAGCACCCAGAACCCGAAGGGTTTTCAATTCGTGTAAAATACGTTCGAATGAGAAATAGTCAAGAAGTCGGGCCGCCGGCAACGGCATCAAATCCTGACCTTCTTCATTATTTTGTAATTTGAGCAGTGTTCCGGAAGGCGGGGTTCGATTCGCCGCCGGCGCGCGTCCCGCCCGCTCATCCTTTCCGCTGCGATGCCCGCTCCCCTGCTTGCCATAGAAACCGCCACCGACGTATGCGGCGTGGCGCTGATGGAAGACGCGCGCGTGACGGTGACGCTGACGCTGGCGCGCCCGCGCAGGCACGCCGAGCAACTCGTCTCACTGATCCGCGATGCGCTCCGGTACGGAGGCCTCGAAGCCGGCGCGCTCGGCGCGGTGGCCGTCTCGATGGGGCCCGGCTCGTACACGGGCCTGCGCATCGGCGTGAGCACGGCCAAGGGACTGGCGCTGGCCGTGGGCGCGCAGCTCGTGGGCGTGCCCACACTCGAAGCCCTCGCCGCGACGGCGATCCCGGCCGCCGACCCCGGCGACGTCGTCTGCGCCGCCTTCAACGCCCGCCGCGACGAGGTGTACGCCGCCGCCTTCCGCGTCGGCACGGACGCCGGGCTGACGCCCCTAGCCGAGACGACGGCCCTCCCCACACGCGATCTTCCGACGTGGTTGCCCGTACAAACCGCCGGACGGCTCTGGCTCGTCGGTGAAGGCGCGCCGGCGAGCGCCGAGACCCTCGCGCCGACGTGGGGCGCCCGGCTGCGCACGCTCCCGCCCGACGCCTTCCCGCCCGACGCCGCCGCCGTCGCCCGCCTCGGGCACGACCGCCTCGCGCGTGGCGAAACGGAAGATGTCGGCGCCTTCGAGCCGTTTTACCTCAAGGCGTTCGTCGCCCGTCGCAACACCCGCTCGGCCTTCGAACGTCTTCCCTTTTAGCCGCCCGAAGCCGTGCGCTTCCAGGGCTCATCCGCAACCCGTTTCCCCACGCGCCGCAAGGCAACCGACCCAAGGTAAACCGACATGGCCTGGTTCAAACGAAAAGGCGCCGGCATCCGCACCAACCGAGAAGGACAGAACGAGACGCCGGAAGGGCAATGGATCAAATGCCCGGACTGCAAGGAAATCATCAACCGGCGCGCGCTGGAAGAACATTTCAAGGTGTGCCCGAAGTGCGGCTATCATTTTCGACTCGACAGCCTGGGCTACTTCCGGCTGCTCTACGACGAGGGCCGCTTCGAACTCTTCGACGAGGAACTCCTCTCCACCGACGCGCTCTCCTTCGTCGATCGCAAGCCGTACGACGTCCGCCTGCACGAGTCGCGCCGCAAAACCGGTCTGCACGACGCGGCCCGAGCGGCGATGGGCGACATCGAAGGCCGTCGCGTCTCCACGGCCGCGCTCGACTTCTCCTTCATCGGCGGGTCGATGGGGTCGGTGGTGGGCGAGGTGGTGGCCCGGAGCATCAAACGGGCGTACACGGAAGGAACGCCGCTGATCGTGATCTCGCAGAGCGGCGGCGCGCGCATGATGGAAGGCGCGTTGAGCCTCATGCAGATGGCCAAAACCAGCGCCCACCTCACCCGCCTGGCCGAATGCGGCCTGCCCTACATCTCACTCATGACCAACCCCACCACGGGCGGCGTAACGGCCTCCTTCGCCATGCTCGGCGACTTCAACCTCGCCGAACCGAAGGCCCTCATCGGCTTCGCCGGCCCCCGCGTCATCCGCGAAACGATGGGGCAGGACCTCCCGGAAGGGTTTCAGCGCTCGGAGTTCCTTCAGGAGAAAGGCTTCGTAGACTTCATCGTGGACCGCCGCGAACTCCGGAAAGCGGTCGCCCACCTGCTCGACCTCGTGGCGCATTGACGCGCCGCCCCACGATCCTGCGCAAATGTAAAATGCCCGGCCTCTTTCGAGACCGGGCATTTGTACAGCTACTGGATAGACATCACCCTTTAAGAGGCCTAAAGTAGCTCACCCGATGCGAATTTAGCCCCGACGCGCCTCCACCGCTCCTCCCCTTCGACCAAACGCGCCCTTCTTTCGACGAACGACATTTTTCCATAGACGAACGGCATCACGCAACGCTTTCGCGCCCTTTCAATTGCGCCGGAGTTCCTCTTGCCAGTTCGCCAGCTTCCGCTCACCCGCCACGGTCGAATGGATGAGTTCGAAATCACCGAAGCCGTTTCGGTCGGCGAAAATGAACTGCGCCTGTCCTTCACCGGGAATGTTGTTGTACTCCCAGACCTCATACGGGCGCACACCCCGATCGAAGAGATGCGGCTCGATGTTCGAAGGCAGACCATATTTGATCAAGATGCGCCCCCGGTCGGTTTCCCACCCCTCCGTGTTCCGGCTGGTGTACCGGTCGTTGGCATACTGCACCCGCTGGTAGAACTCGTCCTTGTACTCATTGGTCGGAGTCGAGGGGTTCGGGTCGCGCTTGTTCCAGAAGTTCATCAGGAAATGCTGCCGGGCTTCAAGCTCCCTGAGTTTTTTGATCCGTTGCCGCTCCTGCTCGGAGGCGATGAGGTCGATGTGCCGGAGGGCCTGCTCCACTTCTTCCTCGGACATGGAAGCATACGGGCTGTTCTCGAAGGCCACCTCCAGAGCCGGCGGCGCGGCGCGCTTCACCCCCGGGTTATAGACGAAGAATTTGCGGGACTGCTCGGCGAGCGCCTCGTTCGCATCGTTGAGCAAGGCAATGCGCAGGAAATAGGATCCGCTCGGAAGGTTGCTCACGTCGAACTGCCCCACGATCACGTCCGGCGAGCGCACGGGACGGCGGGTGCGCTGCTCCATCCCCGGCAACGGCTGCGGAAGGTTCACCTCGGCGACGTAGACGAGCAGCGTGTATGCGTCCGCTTCGACGACGGCCTCGCTGAGGTGATACGTCTCGGCATAATAGAAGAGACGCGAGAGACCGTTGCCGAAGAGCTGGTTGGCGTTCGGACGAACGATGAGACCGTTTTTATAGAAAAGGTTGCTCCGATCAGAGCTCGGCCGAATGTCCGTGGCGAGCGTCAGGTCGGAGATGCCGACGAGGTTCGGGTTCGAGAAGTCGGGGATGACGGCGTCCCGGCGAAGCGTCAGGGCCGCGCGCCGGGAGGCCGCGTCGGCGGGGATCGCCACGTCGAGCACATACTCTCCCGGCGGCACGACGGCCCGCACCTGATGAATGAACCGTTGACCGGGAACGATGCTGCTCGTATCCGGCACCACGAACTCGAGCGCGATGGAATCCTGCCAGACGGGATCCTCCGGCGTGCCGGGCAGGCCGGGCACGGTGCTTCGCATCAGGGCCAGGTCCACCGGCAAACGCGCGCGGTAACCGACCTCCTCTTTCGCATACGTCAGGCTCGAGGCCTCAAAGGCCAGATAAACCTCCATCAGGGATTGCTGATCGTCGAAGGCAAATGCGGCGTAATCGACATCCATCTGGATGGGCAGCGTGTCCTGTCCGTAGGCCGCCGTGGCAACGGCAAAGCATGCGGTGAGCAGCAGACGGTAACGGGCTGTCGGTTTCATCATCATCATCTATCGTATCGTAGGCCGGCGGGCCTGGGCTCGCCCTCTGTTTTCAAACTAAATCTATGTTCGAAGCGCCCCGCGTCAACGGTAATTCTCCATACCCTGAGGCGAAGTCCGGAAGGCGTCATACGGCAGGGGTGCGATTGCGTTTCCCCTCCATGCGCCGGAGCGCGTCCCCTTCGTAATATGTAGCAGCGCCTCCCGGAGATCCCGCGGGCGCCGCCGGCAGCCCCCGGCTCACGACAGCCACGCCCAGAGCGCCGTCACGGCGGGCCAGCCTACGATGGCGTCGATCAGGAAGCCGGAGAACAGAGACGCCTTCGCGGGCGTGCGCAGGACCGCGCCCGTCATCAGAAGCGGTCCGACGGCGTCGAGGAGGAGCAGGCGCGGCCCCCCGAAGCTCCACACGGCAATGCCCGCTCCCATCGCCGCCAGCAACGCCGAGGCCGCCCCCAAGGCACGCCACCGCCGCCCTGGCCATTCACTGGCCAGGCTCCGCAGACCCGCGGCGCGGTCTCCCTGCCGGTCTGCCCAGTCCGCCAGAAGCACGTTGGGCAGGATAAAGAGCACGCGATAGAGCACGGCGCCCCCCACTACGACCGTGAGCGATCCGCCGGCCTCGACCACGGGCAGGACCACACTTCCCGCCCCCCATGCCAGTGCGATGAAGAACGGTTTGAACGGTCCCAGATCTTTGAGCCGTCGCCGCCCGGGCAGAAGCGGCGCCACGTGAAGCACCCCGAGACTGCCCACGGCGCTTCCCCACAGCAGCGTGGCCGGGCGCAGCTCCGGAAGCATCGCCAGCCCTGCCGCCGCCGCCGCCAGAGCTCCTCCCCACGCATAGCCGCGATGCCGACGCGCCCACGCCACGCGTCCCGGGCGGTTGACCGCGTCTTCCGCCGAAGGCCAGAGAAGGCGATCCGTCTGATACACCAGAAACGTTCCGCAGAAAGCGAGCGTGAGCAACGGCGCGCTCGGGGATACCCCGAAGAGGGCGTACGTCCCCAGCATCAGCCCCACCGCGATCAGCCCCTCCGACACGTTCGAATACAGGACGGCCTCCCCAGGGAACGCCCCCGGGCCCCCTTCCCCGCCCTCAAGGTATGCGTCCTCCGGCATGCCGCGGCCTCCTTTTACGCATAAAGTATTAAAATAATTATCCTTACGATACATCAGGCTTTCTCGCCCTCCACCACTTGTCCCTCCGCTTCACCGCCCTGCTCGAACACAAAGCTTTCATTCATATATACTTGTGTAATTTCCATCGATTCCTGCGCTCCGGGAATCCCCTGATGCCACGCCTGTTCGGAGAAAGGATCCTTCGCTCCCCAAAAAGCCGAATTTCTCGCGGAAAGGCTTGGGTATGGGGAATCCGGGCGGTGTAGTATGCGCATAAGCCCGGCGGCGGAAAATGCACCTCCCTGAAAGGGGAGGGTCCTCCGTTCGACACGGTATGTATAATCCGCGTAAATTTCGGCCTTCTTTCTCCAATTCGCTTGACATTTAGGTCATTCGCGGGAGAAATTAGCCTGTACTTCTACCCACTCGCCTCCATGCATAGAGGCTGCGCCCACGTCGGTATCGTTCCGGCGGTCCCGCTTTCTTCAGCAAGCAAATCTTTTCGGCCCCTTCTCGGATGGAGGAGGGATCGTTCGTTCTTTCTTTTCGCTCGTGCGCCTGCGCGCGCACCCGCACGGGAAAGGCCTTCTGTTCTTTCGTCTGTTTCATCAACCGAAAACGCACGCTCAACATAACTTTTCGTCCTATTTCACCAACGCTAAGGAGACTCCATGAGACTGCTACAACGCCTTGGCAAGTTTGGCTTTTTGCTTCTGCTCACGTTTACCGTGGGTACGACGGCTTATGGCCAGACTTGTGACTACTACCTCAACGTCACCGACGGCTCCGACCTCAACGACGGCCTCACGCCCACGACGGCGTGGCAATCGTTTGAGAATGCCTGGAACAATGCTTCCGACGGCTCGACGGTTTGCACCGCCGCCGGTGAGTACTTCCAATCGGATGACAACGACGGTATCTTTCTGGCCGACCTCGGCAAGAGCGTTACCTTCGCCATCGACACCTTCGCCAGCAACGACGAGCTCCGCTTCCCGGAGAAGAGCTTCGAGGTCGCGGCGGGCACGGGCAACAGCGTCACCATCACCGGTGGCACGGCGACCAGCCCGACCGTCTACTTCGGCGACGGCTTCGTCAATGACCCGGCCAACTTCCCCGGCAACCAGGGCTTCCTGGACACGATCACGATCACGTCCGGGACGTTCTCGATCGACGTGCCGACGACGATCGACGACCTCGTCGTGACGATCAACCGTGACACGGAAGGCTCGTTCGACGTCACGCCGACGTATGCGACGGCCAACCGCACCATCACCATTACCGGTGACGACACGGTCGATGCCGGCGGCGAACTGCCGACGGACCTGGCCGCGGGCACGCTGACCATCAACACGACTGCCGGCACGTACACGAGCTCGGCGGCCCACACCCTGGACGACGGCGGTATGCTGATGCTCACCGGAACGGGCGACGCCACGTTCTCGTCGGTCTTCACCGTCTCCTCCGCGGGCGGGGCGATGATCATGAACACGAACTCGGGCACGCTGGCCTTTGACGGCGGGCTCGTGGTGGATGCTTCGGCCGACCTCGGCGCCATCGTCGACAACCAGGCCGACGGCGCCATCTCGGCTTCGAGCACGACGTTCAACCACGTCGGCGCCACGAACGGAACGGCCGGCGACAACGACTTCACCGGCACGATCCTCAACAGCGGCACCGGCACGGTCACCACGGGCGTGCTCTCGGACGTCGGCAACGGCGACCCCGACCGCGTGCTCGTGTCCACGGACAATGCCACGACGGGCACGTTCAACGTCGGCGGCGCCTCGGCCTCTACCGTGGGCGGCGACCTGACCAACAACGGCACCTACACCCTCTGGGGCGACCTCATGCTCGAGGGTGACCTCACCAACGTCGTCGGTTCCACCGTCGACACCGGCAGCTACACCCTCTCCCTCGACGGAACCGGCACCTATGCCAACGCCGGCGACATCACGGGCTCGGGTACGGTCGACCTCCTCGACACCGCCACGGTGGACGTGGACGGCGTCGGCGGCGGCACGGGCGGCGCCCTCCCGAACGTCACCGTCACCGACGGCGACGCCACGGTGGATGCCAGCCAGATCACCGGCACCGTCACGATCAACTCCAGCGGCACGCATAGCGTCAACTCCGCCGGAAGCATCAACGGCGACCTCGTGGTCAACGGCGCCGCCAGCGTGACGACCGTCACGACGGCCTCGGGCATCGACGGCAACGTCGACGTCACCGGAGGCGCAACGCTTGACGTGAACGGCCCCGACGTGGGCGGCACGACGAGCGTGGCCTCGGGCATGACGACCTTCAACGGCACCACGACCTTCGGCGGCGACGTCTCGACGAGCGGCGGCGGCGCCATCACCTTCAACGGTCTCGCCGGCACCACCGTCTCGGGCAACCTGACCGTGAGCGGCACCGGCACGGTGACCAACACCGCCGGCACCTCGCTGACCATCACCGGGATGTTCGACCTCACGGACGGCACCTTCATGATGGGCGACGACGTCTCCGTCTCGGGCGCCTTCATGCAGGTCGAGCCCAGCACGTTCGACTTCGGCGGCGCCAACACGCTGAGCCTGCAAGGCGACTTCACGCGCACCGGCGGCACGGTCATCCGCTCCACCGGCATGCTCAGCTTCATCGGCCAGGGCGACCAGATCTTCCAGGGTGGACCCAACTTCACGGTCTACAACGCGGAGATCCAGGGCCTCGGCACGCACGTGATCTTCGAAGACGGCTCCCTCGAAGTGGAGAACGACTTCACCATCGGCATCAACGCCAGCATGGATCTCGGCGATCGCCTCATCCGCCTGATCGGCCTCACGTCGACGATGCTCAATGACGGCACGTACACGTCCGGCCCCGACGGCAAGGTGATCTTCGCCGGTCCCGCCGGCGCTGCCCAGACGATGGAAGGCAACGGCCTCTACGGCAACATCGAGATTTCGCAGGCGGCTGACGATCAGAACGTCACCATCAACGCGATCAACCTCGAGATCACGCAGTCGGGTACGCTCACCTTCCTCGTGGGCGGCATCGACCTCAACGGCCAGGCCTTCGACCTCAGCACGACCAACGGCATGCCGATGATTCGCCGCAACCTGGCGAACCAGGTCGGCCCCGACATCCGTCCGGACGGCAGCGACGGTGGCTTCTTCACCGGAGCGGGCACGTTCAACACGTCGGGCACGGCCTACGACCTCGAGTACTTCGGCGACCAGAGCGCCGTGGCGCAGACCGGCACGGAATGGGACGATTCCTTCGTGAATGACGTCACCGTTGCGACCACCAGTTTTGCCACGCAGCTCGATGCCGACCACTCGTTCGCCGGCAACCTGACCGTCAATAGCGGCTCGGACCTCGACATGAACGGCTGGACGCTGACCTCGACCGGCACGGACGTGGCGCACAGCGTCGCGGGCGCCGTCTCGGGCACTGCGAGCTTCGACATCAACGGCTCGGGCTCGATCAGCGGCAGCGGTACGGTCAGCACGCTGACGGTCAACTCCAGCGACACGTTCGACATCAACACGCTGGCGGCCATCGGCAACCTGAACGTCACCACGGGCACCGTGAGCGTTGGTCTCGACACCGACACCGCCGATGATCCCGACACCGCCGGCGACATCGACAACTACAGCCAGACCGGCGGCGACGTCAGCCTCACGACGTCCATCGACATCGGCGAAAACGCGGGCGCCGGCACGTTCAACGTGACCGCCGGCACGTTTGCCGGTGGCGACTACGACGTCAACCTGTACAACGCCGACCTGACGTCCGATTCCCCGGCCGAGTTCAACGGTGATGGAAGCGGCTACTTCAACTTCCTCACCGCCGGCACCATCAACAATGACGTCGACGGCGACTTCGTCGATGCCAAGTTGCCTCGCCTGATGGTAGACGCGGGCGCCGGCAACACGGTGACCCTCCTCGGCTACTCCGGCGTCACGGATCGCCTCACCCATACGACGGGCGACATCGACCTCAACGGTCAGACGTTCCGTCACAATGGGACCGAGTGGAACTACGTCGCCGGCGCCGGTGGGTACGGCACGGTTGGCACGTTCTCCGTCAACGACGGCCTCACGGCCAACCTCGAGCAGGACGTCACGCTGCCGAGCCTGCGCAAGAACGCATCGGGCACCTTCACCCTGACGGGCGACGCCTCGACGGTGGAAGTGACCACGCTCTTCACGATGAACGACGGCACGGTCGACCAGGGCGGCATCGACATCCTGCTGACCAATGCCGGAACGGCGTTCGACTACAACGCCGGTTCGTTCATGTCCTCCGGCGGCGAATTCATCTTCGACGCGGGCACGGCGCAGACCTTCACCTTTGCGGACGGTCTCGACATCCCGTACCTGCGGATCGAAAATGACGTCACTGCCGACGGCGACGCGGGCACCGAGGTGTTCAACGTCTCGGGCATGTTCACCTTCGGTGAAAACACCAGCAACCTGCTCTTCGCCGACGCCGATGGCAACATCTCCTTCTCGGCTGATGCCATCATCGTGCGCGATGGCGACGGCACGATCCAGGATGCCACGGTTCCCGAACCGCAGACGCCGATCTTCCCGGATGACGGGTGGGTGGACGTGCATTACCTGGCCGCCGTCACCACGGACACCGAGCTTCCGGGCGATCCCGATGACCTCGGCGCGCTGGTGATCGATCCGGGCGCAGGCGACGTCGTGCTCGACAAAGCCGCGACGGCCAACGAAGGCGTCGATCTCATGACCGGCAACCTGAACACGACCGATACGGAAACGCTGACCATCGCGGACGGCGGCTACGTCAATCGCTCGCAGGGCACCGTCAATGACGATAACGGCAACAACATCTCGGACGCGGAAGACGGAACCGGCGACGGCTCCAACCTCCAGGGCACGAGCTGGACGCTGACGTACGACATCAGTGGCGGCGGCTACATGACGCAGTCGGGTGAGTATCCGGACGGCGTCGACATCGCCCTGAACGTGAACGGTAGCGACAACACCCTGACGCTGCACGCCTCGCGGAACGCAACCATGCTGGATGTCTCTCTCAGTGAGACGTTCGCTGACGCCAACCCCGCGCTCGACCTCAACGGGTCCGACCTGACGGTCTCCGGTGATGCCAGCATCAGCGAGACCCTTGACCCGAACTCGACCAACACGGTCGGCACCCTGGTCAATTTCCTGAATGACCTCGGCTCCACGCTGACGGTCGACGGGAATCTGACGGTCAATTCGGATGCGGCCATCGGCTCGGACTTCGGATTCGGCGCGGTCGATATTGTCAACGTCAATGTAGGTGGCGATACCATCCTCGACGGCGACTATAACGGCGGCACGATCGACGTGAACGGCAACACCACCCTCGGCGGCACCCTGAGCGGCACGCTCGTGGCGGCCGGCGATGTGGAAGTGACGACCGGCGTTCTCGGCGCCGCTGCGATCACGTTTGATGGGTTCCAGCAGATGTTTACCCTCAACGGCAGCATCTTCCCCGACACCATCACGCTCGACCAGACGCCTGACGCGGACGGCAACACGCCCTGGGTCATGTTGGACGACTCGCGCTCGGACGTGATCACGATCGGGACCATGCTGAACCTCTGGGGCGGTCTGTTGATCACCGGCGAAGGCAACAGCATCTTGCTGCCCACGCCGTTTGCTGCCCAGGGTTATTCGCGAATGGTTGACGAAGGCGAACTGAGCCACGTGGTTGGCAACGTTTCGATCTTCGTTCCGGCTGGCACCCCCGGCGGCGCCTTCCCGGGCAATGGACGCTTTGAATACCCGGTTGGCAGTATGGACGCCTACCGTTTCGCCGCCATCACGTTTGAGGACAGCGACCCGGCCATTACGAACGCCACCATCACGGTGAATCACGTGGATGAGCGTCCGGCTGGTTTCTCTGGCTTCCCGATCGGCGAAATCAAGGGAACGGCCAACTTCTACTGGCTGATCACCTCGTCCACTGGTTTCGGGGCATCCCAGACGTTCGGCCTCGAACTCGAAGGCGACGGTTTCACGAACTTCGATGATGTTCAGAACATTCGAATCGTGCGCCGCCTCGATGGCGATGTGACCAACCAGTGGGTGCTTCAGGAAGGCACGTACGACAACTTCGCAACGACGCCTCCAAACAACGATCCGCTCGTTCGTGTAACCAGCACGCAAGGTGGTCTCGTGTCGCAGGGAGCGCTCTTCAGCTTCGGTGTCAACGACGCCACGGGGCTGAGCTTCCTGCAGGTGATTCATGCGGCAGCAAGCACCGACTTCAGCGATGTCGACGTCTACATCGACGGCGTGCTGTCGTTGGATGACCTGACTTATCGCGAAGCCACGTCGCTTATCGCGGTTGACATTGCCAGCAAGGGCACCGGCAGTACGGCCACCTTCGCCATTGATGTCGCCCCGAGCAGCAGTTCCAGCTCGGCGGATGCCTTCCTTTCGGCGGATCTCGAACTGACGGAGAATCAGAGCAACGTCGCCGTCGTGCTTGATGACGGAGCAGGCAATGCCGAACTGGTCGTCGCTACGGACGTCGAGACGGTCGCTTCCGACCCGACGCTCGTGGACGTTGCGCTGTTGCACGGTATCTCTGATGCCGGCGCGCTCGACGTTCGCCTCTTCGAGGGTATCTCGGGCCAGGGTCCGCTGATCCTCGAAAACGTTGACTTCGGCGAAAGCTCGGACGGCTACATGGCCGTGGACGCGGGCCTCCACACGCTGGAGTTCCTGCCGACCGGCACGACCGACCAGACCTTCGCGACCTCCGTTGACATGACCGGGTTGGAAGGAGAAGCCGTGATGGCCATCGCCCACGGTCTCCTCAATCCGCCGGTCGGTCAGAGCGGCTCGCGGGGCGCCAACGTGATGGTCGTCCAGCTCGACGGCACGGTTCGCCTCGGCACGGTCGTCACGGCCAACGAGGAGGAAGTTGCCGAGATCCCGACCGAGTTCGCGCTCGAAGGCAACTACCCGAACCCGTTCAACCCTTCCACGACGATCCAGTTTGATCTGCCGGAGACCGCCGAGGTCACCATCCAGGTCATCGACATGCTGGGTCGCCAGGTGCTGACGGTGCCGCGTCAGACCATGCAGGCCGGCGCCAATCGCACGGTTCAGATCAATGCGATCAACCTTGCTTCCGGCACCTACCTCTACCGTCTGACGGCCTCTGCGCCGAACCAGACCTGGGTCAGCACGGGCACGATGACGCTCCTCAAGTAAGCGTCTTCAGCTCACGCTGAACGGTAAAAGAAAAGCCCCGGCGTCTTCACGACGTCGGGGCTTTTTCTTGGGCCGGAGCACGCCATGCTCGGAGAAAGAAAGGCCCCGGCATCTCACGACGCCGGGGCCTTTTCATATCATCGAGACCAAAGGCATGAACGCTCAGTTTCCGGCGCTCATCCGCTCGAAGCGGGTCGTGCTTTCTTCGACGAATCTGCCCTTTTCCACGTCATAGCGGCGTTCTTCCACGACGAAGGCCTGCTCCGTTACCGTAATGAGATTATAGAAATTGGTGTCCCGGTGCTCCTTCCGCCCCCGACTGCTCGTGGCCGTCCCGGCGCTCGCAATGACGAGCCGGTGCGCGCCGGGAACGATCTCCAGCGGTTCGATGTGCGAGACGTGCAGATGCCCGCATAGAATCAGGTCGACGCGAGCATCCATAGCCGCGTCGAGCGTGCGCCTCGCATGCCGGGCGATGTCGTGCCGTCCGAGCGCGTGGATCTTTGTGAGGTGATGATGGACCACGAGCACCTTGAACCGCCCCTCACCCTCTGCGGCGAAGAAGGACCGGATCATCTCCCGAGAAGACTCGTCGATGCGCCCTCCCTTGATGGTGAGTCCATAGGCCGAGTTGATCCCGAGCACGGCCACCTCGTCCGTCACGAACGTCGGCATGAGATTGTCCGTGATGTACTGCCGGTACCGACGGAGGGGATCGAAGATGCGGGAGATGGGCTGATGCCACCAGGCGAAGACGTCGTGGTTGCCGGGCACCACGAGCGTGGGCGCCTCGAAGGCGTCGAGCATGGCGCGGGCCGCTTTGAACTGCGACCGCCGCGCCCGCTGCGTCAGATCACCGCTGACCGCGACGAGGCCCACGCCCCGCGCGTTGACGTCCGCCACCAGATCTTCCACAATGGTCGGATGCGCGATCTTGCCAAAGTGAATGTCCGAAATGTGAGCGATGACCATAATTCCCGTGCCATTGCAAGGATGCCCCTATTCGGCGGGCAACATGACCACACCGCGCCTCATAATTTACAGGTTTTCATGCGAGCTTTTCCGGATCGCTCCTGTGAAGACCCCCTGTATTTCTTCTTCCGGTCGGCGCCATTCCGAATGCCCCGGGGTCGTCACCATATTATCGCGTCCCGAGATAACATCTTCTCCGTGTGGACATCTTGACCTTTGCACCTCAGGTCAGTATGTTTGGAACCGGACATTTAGTGCTCTCTGGCTAATATTTGGAGCTTATACGGCAAGAAAATGCGGCTCCCCCTCAGAGCGTATGTTCGTCTTCTGTCCGTTGTCGACCTCTTGGACTTGTCGTCGACGTTCTATTATTCGAGCGTTGAGACAGGTCTTCAGATAAACGTATTGAACCGCTTTCAATCCTGAAAAGGAGCGGATGTACCTCATTCGCTCTGGGAGTAGTGGTTGGTGCTGGAACGGGGGGATCTTCCCGACAGACCACCTTTTCTCCCGGGTTGTTCATTGCCCTTCTGCAAGGTTCTGTCTGTGTTCTCCCATTCAGACGAGGTTCGTTATGCGTAAGAAACCCCTGCTTATCCTCGCGCTCGGAGTTTTTTTGAGCTTCAGCGTCTCAACTTCTTTTTCTCAAACGACAGCGATTATCGACAACGGCACCATTCAACTCGGCGTCCATGATGAGGGGCACTTGAATGTGCCCGGCGGTGCCCCATCCTCAGGGACCGGGACTACATTTGTCGGCCTTCGTTACATTCCAACAGGCGCCGAGGCTACAGCGCCCGGCTGTCTCTGTGAGGGCTGGGGCGCTGCCGACGGCATCTCTGGCGTGAGCGGGTCGGCCAACGAATCTATCGGCGGCGTGCAAAACATCACGGTCGAGAGCTTTACTGCGGACGCTAACACAGCCGTCTCGGTCGTCAATATCGGCGGCGTCATGCGCGTCACCCATGATTACCATCCTTCTCTTAGCCCCTTCCTGTATGAAGCAACCGTTACCATAGAAAACATCAGCGGCGCCACCATCGATCTGCTCTATCGTCGAACGATGGATTGGGACATCGAACCTACCGCATTTGCCGAGTTCGTGACCATCCAGGGAGGGGCCTCCGCCACCAGTGTCCTCTTCACCAGCGACAATGGTTTTGCTTCTTCCGATCCCCTCTCCGGCCCTAGTTCCATCATCGCCACAGGCGACTTTGTAGACAGTGGCCCTGCGGATCACGGTGCCCTCTTCGACTTCGGCTTCGGCGAACTAGCGCCTGGCGATATGCAGGAGTTTACCATCTTCTACGGCGCCGCTTCCACTGAATCCGACGCTATTGCCGCTCTGACCGACGTGGGCGCCGAGGTCTTCTCACTCGGAGAACCCAACACGACGGACGGCCCAACGCTCGGAACGCCAAACACGTTTATCTTCGGTTTCAAAGGCGTCGGCGGGGTTGCCTTGAGTTCCGACGAGGGACGTATGTTCGTCAACTCGGCCAATCCGCTCCTAGGAGTTCCCATCACCCTTAGCCGTGTCGACAATCGCGGCCATGGCAGCGCCTCGACGCGGTTTATCCGCATCTATACGCTCGGGAGTTCCGTGGATCTCACGGCTCCGGCCACGGCGCCGAACGGCAACCCATTCTCGCACTGGATAAATACCGGCGTTCTTTCCACGACGAGCCAGACCCTGAACGTCACCATGAAAAAATTCCAGGAGGTGATCGCCGTCTACGATCCGCCCGGCTTGCCCGGCGACGCCAATGAAGACAGCGCCGTGAACCTGAGCGATATTTTCCAGATCGGACTGTTTATCGTCGGCAACATCTCGGACATCTCGGACAATGCCGACGTGGACGGGAACGGAGTTGTGGACATCCTGGATGCGGTACTGATCTATCAGTTCACCACCGGCATCATTGATTGCTTCCCGATCGAGGCTGGTTGTGGCGATGCAACCAAGGCGAAACGCTTCCAGAATCTGAACGTCCAGGCGCCGACCTTCACTTGGTCCACACCCGAGGAGGAGGCTTCCCTGATCACGCTCCCAATCACTCTGGTCTCCGGAACCACACGCGGATTCGACCTGACGCTCTCCTTCAACCCCGACTTACTCTCTGTTGAAGACGTGACGATCACCGGCGCGCCTGAAGACTGGATGAATGTGCATCAGGTGGACGACGGGAAGCTTCACCTGATTGCCATCGGCTCGAGTCCGATCAACACCGGGCAGATCGGCTCGGTCACGTTCCGGATGAACAAGAAGGGGTACTCGTCTCTCAAGGGAGTCTTGCACACGGCAGAAGGCCTGACGCAGACCCTCGAACCCCTGTCGGTAGGCGAATTGCCAGATCGCTATGCGCTCAAGCAAAACTATCCGAACCCGTTCAATCCGACTACCCAGATCCAGTACACGCTCCCGGAAGCTTCCAGCGTGGAGCTGACGGTTTACGACGCACTCGGTCGGACGGTGCGCGTGCTGGTCTCCGAGTTTCAGGAGGCCGGGCAATATGAAATCGCCTTCGACGCAAAGGATCTGCCGAGCGGCGTGTACCTGTACCGGCTCCAGGCTGGTTCCTTCGAGGCGATCCGCCGCATGCTGCTCGTGAAATAGCCTCTTCGCACTCTCTCCGGACAGAAGAGCGGGCATCAACCTCCTCCGGGGGTTGAAGCCCGCTCTTTGCTTCCGGACGTTCAGGTGAGGCAACGATCGCCCTGTCTGCATCGCCTCTGTCGATGCCTCGCGTTCCCTCCCATTGCCTTTGTCAGAACGGCTGATGATTCGATTCGGCGTGCTTGTCCTTCTCCTCCTTCTCCCCCCGAGCCGAGCACTTGCCCAGATCACGGTGTCCCTCCCCGTGCGTTCGGGAGCACCCGGGACCCTGCTCACTGTTCCCGTCGCAGTCACCGATCTCACAGGAAAGACCGTCAACGGTTATCAATTCACGATCAACTTCGACCCTGGCGTCATCGACGTCACGGGCGCCTTATGGGCCGGAACCCTTTCCAACAATATGATCGTGTTCTCCAACAGCCCGGCTGCTGGGGAATTCAAGGTCGCGGCAGCAGGCTTCACTCCCCTGACCGGCGCCGGAACACTGATCAATCTGACAGTTTCGCTTAAGGCCCCCGGAACGAGCGCCCTCCTCTGGAACGAGTTCAGCACCGACAACTCGAACCTTCCCGTGACCCTCGTCGAAGGGCAGATCACCGTCGAGATCCCAAACGCCTCACCCCAATTCACGAGCGATCCGGCCACCCACGCCGTGGTGGATCGCACGTATGTCTATACCGCCACCGCTGAAGACGAGAACGGCGACCCTCTGACCTTCAACGCCCTCACGTTGCCGGGCTGGCTAACCTTCACCGACCACGGCGACGGCACGGCCACCCTCACCGGAACCCCGACTTCCGCCGATATCGGAGACCAAGAAGTTCTTCTCGACGTCAGCGACGGAAAGGGCGGCTCGGACCAACAATCGTTTACCCTAACCGTTGCGGAGAACACAGCTCCCGAGGCTCAAGACGATGCTGCCGAAACGGACGAAGACACCCCCCTCGACCTCGACGTGCTCCGCAATGATACGGACGCTGAGGGAGACGCTCTTTCAGTCATCGCCGTCTCGCCCCCCACCCATGGCGCCGCCGAGACCCTCGGCGCAAGCATCATTCGGTATACCCCCGAAACTGATTATTTTGGGACCGACACTTTTACTTATACGATTGACGACGGCTTTGGAGAAGTGGCGACGGGAACCGTCACAGTCACCGTCGTTCCGGTCAATGACCCCCCGGTGTTCCCTACACCCGTCTTCATCATGCCTGAGGACGGCGCGAACCTCCGGGTCGGAGGCGAGACGAATGCGGATCCCCTCGACCCGGCCACGCCGTTCATCGTGACGTGGCAACCCGCCTCGGACGTTGACAGCCCTGCCCTCACGTATACGTGGGAACTGAACGAAACCGACGACTTTGAAGCCTGCTGCCTGCTACGCCAGGATACCGGCTCCGTCACCCGCTATGAAACAGACCTCGGCGCCCTCGCGGCCCTCCTCGATGCCGCCGGTCTGAACCTGGGCGCTACAACGACCCTGTATCACCGCGTCGCGGCCGACGACGGAGAAGCCATATCAGCGAGTGAGGCGGCCACGATCACCCTTACGCGAGGCACACTTGTAAGCGTCGAAGCGGGGAGCGTAGCGCTCCCCCCATCGTTCCGACTGGCGGGCAACTATCCTAACCCGTTCTATGCTTCGACCCGCCTCCTGATCGACCTTCCCGTCACTGCCGAGATCAGCGTAGAGGTGTATGACGGGATGGGCCGTAGAGTGCTTGCATCGTCTCCGAAAACACTACCGGCAGGGTTTCTGCGCCCCCTCGAAGTGAACACAAGGGGACTCAGCTCCGGTCTGTACGTTGCTCGAGTGGTTGTACGTGCCCGGGGAGAACTTCACATCCTTTCCGGTCTTCTGACGCTTCTGAAATGAGAAAAGGGCGATTCCGATGGCCGGAACCGCCCTTGATAGTCTGACGCACGCCCGTTCAGAGCATGAGGTTGAGCGGCTCTTCGAGGTAATCCCGGACCGTGGTGAGGAAGCGCGAACCGACGGCCCCGTCGACGATGCGGTGGTCGCACGAGAGCGTCACTTTCATGCGCTTGCCCGGCACGACCTCGCCTTCCCTGACCACCGGAACGTCGCGGATGGCGCCGATGGCGAGGATGCAGGCGTTCGGCGGATTGATGATGGCCGTGAACGCTTCGATGCCGAACATACCGAGGTTGCTCGTCGTGAAGGTTGCGCCCGAATACTCTTCCGGTTGAAGCTGCCGATTCCGGGCTTTTTCGGCCAGTTCGCGCGTCTCCTCGGCGATCTGCGCCAGTCCTTTCCGATCGGCGTTCCGGATGACGGGCGTGATCAGCCCTTCGTCCACGGCGACGGCCACGGCCACGTGCACCTCGCGGTAGAGCCGGATCTCCCCTTCCTCTTCCAGATATGATCCGTTGACGTACGGGTGCTGCCGGAGCGCCAGCGCGCAGGCTTTCGTGATGAGATCGTTAAAAGAGATCTTGCCGCGCCCCTGCGCCTCGGCCAGCGCATTGAGCTGGCTCCGGAAGGCGACGGCCTTGTCCATGTCGATCTCGGCGGTGAGATAGAAATGCGGGGCGGTAAACTTGCTCTGCGCCAGCCGCCGGGCGATGGCCTTTCTCATCTGCGAGAGCCGCACCACTTCGTACGCCTCGCCGGGCAGGGCCGGTGCGGGCGCCGGAGCCGGAGCGGGCCTCGGAGCCGGAACCGGAGCGGGAGCCGCCTTCTCTTCCTCCGGCGCAGCGGGTCGCTCGGTCAGCACCGCCTCGATGTCGCGTTTGATGATGCGCCCTTCCGGGCCGCTCCCGCGCACGTCGCTCAGCTCGATGCCGTGCTCGGTCGCCATCTTCCGCGCCAGGGGCGAGGCCTTCACCCGCCCGTCCGCCGGCGCCGCCTCCGGCTTCACCGGCGCGATCGTGACCGACTCGGCGCCGTCACCGGAGGGCGCTTCGGACGGCGCAGGCGCTTCCGGCGGAGCCGCCTTCGGCCCGCCGTCGCCGCCGTACTTCGCCAGGACGTCCGAGATGTCTTCTCCTTCCTTGCCGAGCACCGCGATCAGCCCGCCGATGGGCACGGCCTCGCCTTCTTGCGCCACCTTCTTGAGCAAAACGCCGTCGTCGTACACCTCCAGGTCCATCGTCGCCTTGTCCGTCTCCACCTGAGCGATGACGTCCCCCGCCGACACTTTCGCGCCTTCGTCGACGAGCCAGCTGACGAGCACCCCCTCTTCCATGGTGTCGCTCATCTTCGGCATTTCAACAGGAATAGCCATAATACGATCTTCGATTTGGGAGTTCAGAGTCTGGATGCCGCGAACGGAGCGCGCGAGACGTCCCGCCTACCGGGATCCGGTACTTAATCGACGTACATCACCTTTTTGCACGCCCGGTAGGCATCGTCCTCCTGGGGCATGTAATACTCCATCAGGTTCTTCGCGTACGGCGCCGGGGTGTCCTTGGCGGTGATCCGCACGATGGGCGCATCGAGGAAGTCGAAGGCGCGATCCTGAATCTGATAGGTGATCTCCGAAGAGATGCTCGCGTATGGGTTGCTCTCGTCGATGATGACGCACCGGTTCGTCTTCCGGATGGAATCGACGATGGTGTCGATGTCGAGCGGACGGATGGTGCGCGGGTCGATCACCTCGGCGCTGTAGCCCTCCTCGGCGAGGCGGTCGGCCACGCGCATCGCGATCCAGTAGCTTTTGCTGTGGGCCACGAGGGTCACGTCCGTGCCCTCCCGCGCCACACGCGCCTTGCCGATGGGGATGAGGTAATCCTCGTCCTCCGAGACCTCGCCGCGCATGCCGTACATCACCTCACTTTCGAGGAAAAGGACGGGGTCGTCGTCGCGGATGGCCGATTTGAGCAGACCCTTTGCGTCATCCGGGTTCGACGGAGCAACGACCTTCAGGCCCGGGATCGTCGCATAGATGGACTCCGTCGAGGTGTTGTGCGTGGCGGCGAGTTGCCCGGCGGCGCCGTTCGGCCCGCGAAAGACGATCGGGATCTTGAACTGCCCGCCCGACATGTACCGGATCTTGGCGGCGTTGTTGATGAGCTGGTCGAAGGCGACGAACGAGAAGTTGAACGTCATAAACTCGATGATCGGACGCAGGCCGTTGAGCGCGGCCCCGATGCCGAGGCCCGCAAAACCGTTCTCGCTGATCGGCGTGTCGATGACGCGCTTGGGCCCGAACTTGTCGAGCATGCCCTCGCTCACCTTGTACGCGCCGTTGTACTGCGCCACTTCCTCGCCCATGAGAAAGATGGTCGCATCCCGCTCCATCTCTTCGACCATGGCGGCGCGAATCGCTTCACGAAACTGTAATTCAGCCATTGGGTGGATTCTGGTTTAAAGTTCAGGTTCAAGGTCCGGTGACGAGGAGAAGCGGAGCGCCGGCGAACCATGCCCGCCCCCCTTCGCGCCTTGAACTCACGCGAGGAAGGGATAATCCTTCTGCGTATAGACGTCCTCGTAAATGCTTTCGAGCGGCGGGAACGGGCTGTTCTCGGCAAACTCGACCGAGCGGCGCACCTCCTCCTTCACGTCCTCGTCCATCGCGTCGAGCGCGTCGAGGTCGGCCATCTCGTGCTCGAGGATATACATTTTCAGGCGGAGAATCGGATCTTCGTGCTTCTTCCGTTCCAGCTCTTCCTTCGTCCGGTATTTTCCGGGGTCGCTCATCGAGTGCCCGCGATAGCGGTACGTCCGCACTTCGAGGAGCGAGGGCTTGAAGTCCCGCGCCATCGCGACGTGATCCCGCACGGCTTTGGAGACGGCGAAGACGTCCATGCCGTTGACCAGCGACGCTTCCATGTGATAGCTGAGCGCGTGTTTGATGAACATCGTCTCGGCGAAGGCGCGGGTCGTGGCCGTGCCCATGGCGTACTGGTTGTTCTCGATGATGAAGACCACGGGCAGTTCGTAGAGCGCCGCCAGGTTCGAAGCCTCGTGGATGGCGCCCTGCCCCACGGCGCCGTCGCCGAAGAACGTCAGGCAGACGCCGTCGTCGGCCTGGTACTTGTGCGCGAAGGCGATGCCCGTGCCCACCGGCACATGGGCCCCGACGATCCCGTGACCGCCGAAGAAGCGGTGACGGGCGCTGAAGAAGTGCATCGAGCCGCCCTTGCCGCGCGAGCACCCGTCGATCCTGCCGAAGAGCTCGGCCATGCACTCGTCGGCGCTCATGCCCAGGGCGAGGGCGTGGCCGTGGTCGCGGTAGGCGGTAATAACCGAGTCGCGCCCGATACGGATGGCGTTGACCGCTCCGGTGGAGACGGCTTCCTGGCCGATGTACAGGTGGAGGAAACCCCCGATCTTCTGCTTGCCGTACATCTGCGCGGCGCGCTCCTCGAAGCGACGCTGCAACAGCATGCTCCGATACATGGCGAGCACCTCCTCCTCCGACAGCCCGACGTCCTCGTGACCGTACTGCCCGGCCCGGTACGTCTTGAAGGTCCGGTTGACCCTGATGCTCTTCGGGATATCGACGTCCTGCTGCTCAGCCGTGAGTCCCTCATCCGCCGCCTGTTTCGGCGTGTGTTTCGGCGTGCGCTTTTTCGTCTCGCTGGCCATATGTTTCCATGCTTGAGTGGTAGTCCGGGGGATGGCACGTGCATCTTATACCCGCCTTCGTCGTCCTGATATTTTGGTGGAGAGCGACGCGAAGGCCCTTTCGATGCGAGCTTGGGAAAATAAGACTTTTGCAGTCGCAAAACCCAGCATTAACCCGTTCTTTATGGGAACCTCGCGCACGGAACGCAAACCGGGGCGTCTCGTTGAAGAGGCGCAACGCCGGTGCGAAGGCGCCGCCTTTCGCCACTCCCGCCCCGATTCCACCACCCGCATGCCCCCCGTCGAACCGAACCTGCGTCCATTCCGGGAGATGCACCCACACCAAATGTAACGAACATGTAACACGCGCTACGATCTTTTGCAGGAACAACGAGCAGGTGTAACGTGCCTAAACTCAAGCAGACCCAAGCACAAGAGCCGGGTACGAAGGCCCGGTCCGCGCGCGCTCCCATAGATCTTGAGGCCCTCCTCGAAGGCGACCCCAAGGCCTTCGAACAGCTGGTGCAACAGGAGAGCACGCGCCTCTATCGCGTGATCTATCGGATCGTCAACGATCATCATGAAGCGGAAAGTGTGTTGCAGGAAACGTTTCTGCAGGCCTATAAACGCTTTCACACCTTCCGCCGGGAATCCAAGGTGACCACGTGGCTCTATGCCATCGGCATCAACCTCGCGCGAGCCTCGCTCCGGAAATCACGCCGATACGATACCCTCTCCGACGAAGACATCGAGCGGCTCCAGCCCGATTTCTCGCGGGGGATGCATACCGGCAACTACGAAGCCTGGAACCCGCACAAAATGGCCGAACGCTCCGAACGCAAACGGCTGGTCCACGAAGCCATACAGAAACTCCCGCCCGACTATCGCCTCGTCGTCACCCTGCGCGACATCGAAGAGCTTTCGACGGCGGAGGTGGCGCAAATACTCAACATCAGTGACGGCGCCGTGCGCGTCCGCCTGCACCGCGCGCGACAGGCCCTCCGCAGCCTGCTCGACCGTTACTTTCGCTCGTGATTTCATCCGTAAACGAGAGGACTTCACCTCGCATCAAGATGCTTCATCTCCTTGAGAAAATACGCGAGATCTTTCGCCCCTCCCCCTCCTGCCAGGAAGTCAACCGCTTTCTCGCCGAATATATCGAGGGCGTGCTGCCCCCCGAAACACAGGCGCGCTTCAAAATGCATCTCGATCAGTGCGCGAAGTGCAAACCCTACTTTGAGCAATATCTGATGACCCTCGAACTGGTCAAAGAAGACGAGGCCGTCAACCCGCCGGAGGAACTGCTCGAACACACGATCGAGTTTCTGCGCGCGCACCTCAAGAACGGGGAAGACCGGAACGACGCCTGAAGGCCTCCCGGACCCCGGAGACCCGGGGAACCCCACCGCCCGAAACCGCGCCCGTACACGGCATTCGTCTTTTGCCGAATTATTAGCGATATTCCGGCGCACGATAAACAGGACCACCGATTCGCTTTGGAGCCTTCCCCATCCCCGCCCGCCGATCGGTCCGGCCATGAGATCGCCGGGCGCGCGCTGGTCATCATCCCGACGTACAACGAAGCCCGAAACATTCGGGCGGTGCTCGAACAGACGCTCGCGCTTCCGGAAGGCCTGCACGTCCTCGTCGTCGACGACGGCTCCCCGGACGGCACCGCCGAGCGCGTGCGCGAGCTTCAGCGTCGTTTTCCCGGTCGCATTCACCTCATCGAACGCCCGGCCAAGCAGGGACTCGGCACGGCCTACCTCGCCGGCTTCCGCTTCGCCCTCGCGCACGAGTACACGTACATCTGCGAGATGGACGCCGACCTCTCGCACAACCCGCAAGACCTGCCCCGTCTGATCGAACCCGTCCGATCGGGACGCGCCGACCTCGCCATCGGCTCGCGCTATGTGGACGGCGTGCGGGTAATGAACTGGCCGCTCTCCCGGCTCATCCTCTCCTACGGCGCCGGCATCTATACGCGCCTCATCACCCGCCTGCCCGTCCGCGACGTGACGGCGGGCTTCAAATGCTTTCACCGCCGCGTGCTCGAAGCCATCGACCTCGACCGCGTCAAGTCGAACGGGTATTCGTTTCAGATCGAGATGAACTACCGGGCCTGGCGCAAGGGCTTCCGCCTCGTCGAGGCGCCGATCATCTTCACCGAACGCACCGAGGGGCAGTCGAAGATGAGCAAAGCCATCGTCCGCGAGGCCGCCCTCAAGGTGTGGGAACTGCGCCTGCGGAGCCTCATCGGCAAGCTCTGAGGCCCTCTCCCGTCGCGATTTGTTTTTTTGATTAAATCGCCCCGAACGAGGCCGCGCACCCCTTTCCCACCGCACTTACCATTCCCCGAACACGTATTTTCCCGCGCCGCTCCCGCGACTCCCTTTTCCGATCACGAAATCCACATCCGCCATGTCCGATTACGAACATTTGACGCCCCCCGCCGAAGGCAGCCGCATCACCATGGAAGCGGACCGCCTGCACGTGCCCGACCGTCCGATCATCCCGTTCATCGAAGGCGACGGCACCGGTCCGGACATCTGGAGCGCCGCCCGGAACGTCTTCGACAGCGCCGTGGCCAAGGCCTATGGCGACACGCGAAAGATCGTCTGGTTCGAGGTTTTCGCGGGCGAAAAGGCGTATGAGCGGTTCGGGGAATGGCTGCCGCAGGACACCCTCGACGCCATCCGGGATCACCTCGTCGCCATCAAGGGCCCGCTCACGACGCCCGTCGGCGGCGGCATCCGCTCGCTCAACGTGGCGCTCCGGCAGAAGCTCGACCTCTACGCGTGCGTGCGCCCGATCCGCTACTTCGAAGGCGTCCCCTCCCCCGTGAAGCACCCGGAACTCGTGCACATGGTCATCTACCGGGAAAACTCGGAGGACATCTACGCTGGCATCGAGTTTCGCGCCGGAACGCCCGAGGTCAAGAAGGTCATCCGTTTCCTCATGGACGAGATGGGCGTGACGAACATCCGGTTCCCGGAGACGAGCGGCATCGGCATCAAGCCCGTCTCGAAGGAAGGCACGGCGCGGCTCGTGCGCGCAGCCATCAAGCATGCCATCGAGACCGACGCCCGGAGCGTGACGCTCGTCCACAAGGGCAACATCATGAAGTACACCGAAGGCGCCTTCCGCGACTGGGGCTATCAGACGGCGAAAGAGGTCTTCGGCGCGAAGGACCTCGACGGCGGCCCGTGGCAGGTCATCACGACGGACGACGGACGCGAGATCATCGTCAAGGACGTCATCGCCGACGCGTTCCTCCAGCAGATCCTCACCCGACCCGCCGAGTACGACGTCATCGCCACGCTCAATCTCAACGGCGACTACATCTCCGACGCGCTCGCGGCGCAGGTGGGCGGCATCGGCATTGCGCCGGGGGCAAACATCAACTACGACACCGGCGCTTCCATCTTCGAGGCCACACACGGCACCGCGCCGAAGTATGCCGGGCTCGACAAGGTCAACCCGAGTTCCCTCATCCTCTCGGGCGAGATGATGTTCCGGTATATGGGATGGAACGAGGCGGCCGACCTCATCATCCACGCCATGGAAAAGACCATCGCCCAGAAGCGCGTGACGTACGACTTCCACCGCCTCATGGAAGGCGCGACGCTCCTCAAGTGCAGCGAGTTCGGCGAAGCCCTCATCGAGAACATGGACTGACCCGGTCCGGTTTTTCCCGAAAAAGCGCGCGGAGCTCGAACTTCGCGCGCTTTTCGTTTACGCCGCCGGGGCATCTTCCCGCACGCCCACGCTTTCGACCAGGTCATCGAAGCGCCGGACGTGCGTGCGCCAGTCGAGGCGTTCCGGGATGCTTCGGAGCGTGTCCACCGGCAGCGGGCGCTCCTCGCCCTTGAGAATGGCCGCCATGATGTGAAAAAGCTCGTCCTCGTCCTCATAGAGCACCGGCGCGTGAAGGAGCGGGCGGTGGAGCGAGTCGGGGATGAGTTCGGGGTAGCTCAGACGGTTCGGAAGCAGGGGATGACAGCCGCAATAAATGGCTTCCATGACGGCGATGCCGAAGAACTCGTGGAGCGAAGTGGAAACGATGAGGTCGGCGCGGTGAAGCAGGCGACTGTACTCCTCGAAATCCTCCGCATACCCGTAGTGAAGGATGCGTTCGGCATAGCGTTCGAAGGCCTGTTCGAACTCGGAGGGTTTCTCCTCGAAATGCTCGCCCGCAAGGATCAGACGAAAGCGGAAGCCCGCGTCGTCGAGACGGTTCATGAGGCGGAAGAAGGCCTTCGGGTTCTTGTCGTACTCCCATCGCTGGTTCCACAGAACGATGGGCGGCTTCATGCCCGGGCCCCACTCGTGCGCCGGATAGTCCGCCCGGTAGCGGTCGTGCGCGGCGAGGTCCATGCCGAGATGCAGCACCTCGCACTTTTGCCGGATCTCGGGGACGGTGCGGAGGTGGGTGTAGTCCGGGAAGCGATGCAGCAGCACGGGCAGCGCCTCCATGAACTCCTCGTGGTGAAAGCGCGAGTTGAAGACGACCCGGTCGGCGGCGAGGCACGAAAGGTAGTTGATGTAGCCGTACGTCTCGTCCCGCTCAGTCCCTTCCGGAAGCGGATAGGTGAGCTGGTTCTCGTGGAGATAATAGATCACCGGAATGCCCGCGAAGCGCCGGCGCGTCAGAGCCAGGAAGGCGGGCAGATTGACCATGTCCGTGGCGAAGATGACGTCCGGCACGAATCCCTGCTCGAGCGCCTGCAGAGCCTTGCGCGCCATCGTGACCGCCCCGCCGTGCATGCGCCATTTCCAGAAGCGCGCCGTCATCGTGACGGGATGGATCGTGTGGCGGCTGTGCTTGCGAAATCCGTCGAGAAAGTTGCGGTGGGAACCGCCGTACCAGGGTTCCAGCGCCAGGACCTTCATGCTGCTCGCCTCGAAATGATTCTCAAAACCGTGTGCTTGCCGGGGCGCTCACGCCTCGTCCACCCCGTCGGCTTCCTCACGGTGGGCGGTCCCGACCTGCTCTCGAAGCAAAGCCTCCTCCTCCGATTCCGTCGCCGGACGCACGATGGAGACGGCGCGCACCTGCAGTTTTTCCCGCAAAACCGTATCGCGCACCTCATCCGCCGTGATCAACTGCTCCTCGCCCGGTTTGAGCACCAGCGTCCGCGTCGCCATGGCGATCTTCACCGGACGCGGGTTTGTGTTCTTGATGAGCATTCCTTTGCGTTTGCGGGTAGTCATGCAGAATCTCTCTCCGTGTCTTAGATTGGGGGGCGACGCGCGCGCGGTTCCGGTCTTCACGATGCGCGTTCAGTATACGAAGTTTTCGTCGGCATAGGGAACCCCGGCGCCGGGATCGGCGCGTCTCGCTTCTTTTTTCACCATTTTCCAATCCACGGCGCGATGCGCGTCCCGCCTCTGCGACACGTCCCGGCCGCGATGACCACGGCGGCAAGCACGGTGTGGCGCGGCCTGCTCCGGCTCCTGGCGCCGCCGTGTTGCCTCGGGTGCGGCGCTCCGGCGGACGACGGGCCGGTGTGCCGCGACTGCCTCCGCCGCCTCGAGCGCGCCGACGCCGCCGACCTTGCCGCGCGGCTGGCCGCCCTGCCCGGCCCGGCCCCACCGTTCGAGGACGCCTTCGCGCTGTGGGTCTTCGATCAGGGGGGCACGCTCCGGCGCATCCAGCACACCCTCAAATACGGCAACCGTCCCGCCTATGGCCGCCGACTCGGCGCGCTCATCGGGCAGACGCATCGGGCCTCCGCCCGTCCGCGCCCGGACCTCGTGACGCCCGTGCCGCTTCACCGGGTGCGACTCTACGAACGCGGATACAACCAGAGTGCGCTCCTGGCCGAGGGCCTGGCCGAAACGCTCGGGACGCCGTGCCGTCCCGAAGCGCTCCGCCGCATCCGCGCCACCCGCTCTCAGACCACCCTCTCCCGTCGCCGCCGGTGGGAAAACGTCTTCGGCGCGTTCGAGGTCGCCGCGCCGGAAGCCGTCACGGGTCGGCGCGTCCTCCTCGTCGACGACGTGCTGACCACGGGCGCTACCGCCACCGCCGCCGCGCTCGCGCTCCGCGAAGCGGGAGCCGCGGCCGTCGACCTGGCCACGCTCGCGCTTGCCCGCGCCTGAGCGGCGCGCGTCAGCGGTAATCTTCCACGCACAAGGCCTCGTCGCACCGGGCCGCCTCGTCCGGGTCGTTCGTGGCGACGACGATGAGACGTCCCGCCGCCTGCCGCTCCGCGATGATCCGCGCCACCATCTCACGACCGGGCGCGTCGAGGTTCGATGTGGGCTCGTCGAGGAGGAGCATCGGCGGGTCGGGGAGAAGCGCGGCGGCAAAACGGATGCGCTGTTTCATGCCGGACGAGTACGTCGCCACGCGGTCGTCGGCGCGAGGCAGAAGGGTCGCCGCTCGCAGCGCGGCTTCGATGCGCGCGGCGGCCCCGGGGAGGCGACGCGCGCGGGCGATGAACCGGAGGTTCTCCCGCGCCGTGAAGTCGTCGTACACGTTCAGATACGGCGCGACCATGCCGGTGTGGAGGGGGCGTTCCTCGGCGGAGATGACGCGCCCGTCTGCGGTCAGCGTCACCGTGCCGCGCACAGGCTCCATCACCCCGGCGAGGATCCGGAGGAGCGTCGATTTGCCCGAACCGTTCGCGCCCGTCACCGCGAGCGTGCGCCCGCCTTCGAGCCGAAACGTCAGCTTCCGAAAAAGAATGCGCCGGCCAAAACGATGCCCCACGTTCTCGACGTCGAGGCGGGCTATCGGAGAGCGGTCTTCGGTCACAAGCCTGGCACGATGCGGCGGCGAAAGGGCGGTTTTGCGGGGAGAAGATACGCGCCCGCCCGGCTTTTCGCCATGAAGATCGTGCGAGAGCGCCCGTCCCGGTACGCTTTCCCCGGAACATGCATGGGAGTTATCTTCTTCAGTATCTTTGTTCCATCGGTCTCTTCTCATCATCCATCCCACCCACCGAAACCATGAAACGGTCAGCGCTTTTCTTTCCCGTTCTTGTCGCTTTTCTTTCACTGGGGCTCGCCGCATGCGGCGGCCAAACGGAGTCGCCCACGCCCGAGCACGCCGAGTCGTCCGCCGCCGAATCCACACCGGAGGTCCGCGTGTTCTTCGTCGAGCCTGCCGACTCCTCCGTCGTGCCCACGACGTTTCACGTGGTGATGGGCGTGAAGGGCCTTTCGGTGGAGCCTGCGGGCGAGGTGAAGGAGGGGGCCGGCCATCTCCACATCCTCGTCGATACGACGTTCGTCCCTGCCGGGCAGGTAATCCCGAAGGACGAGCATCATCTCCACTTCGGCACCGGTGCGCTCGAAGCCGACCTGACGCTTCCCCCCGGCCCGCACACGCTCCGTCTTCAGTTCGCCGACGGCGCGCACGTGGCCCTCGAAGGGGATCAGTACCGTGACGAGATCCACGTCACCGTGCAATGAGTGAAGAGCCGCCCCCGGAGCTCCCCGGGGGACGGCATCTCTTTTGGCCCTGATCGTACGTCCCGGATCGCGTATCCTTTCCGGAAATCGCCGTACGCGCTCCATGAAACGCCCCTTCCACGTCCTCTCGGCCGTGCTTCTGCTCGGTCTCGCGCTCTGGCTGCGCCCCGTGCCTGAGCGTCCGGCGCGCGTGGAGGAGGCGCGCGTGGAGAAGCGGCCCGACGAGCGGGCGTGGCTTCAGCGCACCTATCCGTACTTCCGGGCCGACCCGCACGCCCTCCGCGACGCCCTCGATCAGGCGAAGGCCCTCCGCCGCGCGCCCAAACGACGGACCTTTGCCGCGTGGTCGTTCGCCGGGCCGGTCAACGTCGGCGGTCGCGTCGTGGACGTGGCCGTCGCACCGGACGATCCCGACCGGCTGTATGCCGCCGCCGCCACCGGCGGGGTGTTCACCTCCGGTGACCGGGGACTATCGTGGAGGCCGATCTTCGACGAGCAGGCGCTTCTTACCATCGGCGACCTCGCACTCGACCCGAGCGACCCGGACGTGATCTACGTGGGCACAGGCGAGGCCAACGGCGGACACAACAACTTCGCCGGGGGCGGCCTCTACAAATCCGACGACGGCGGCGAGACGTGGCGCTTCATGGGGCTCGGCGAGACCGTGAGCATCGGGCGCGTGGTGGTGGACCCCTCGAACCCGAAGCGCGTCTTCACGGCGGCGATGGGAAGCTATTTCGCCCCGACGCCCGAGCGCGGGCTCTACCGGAGCGAGGACGGCGGCGCGTCGTGGACGCGGGTGCTCGCGGTGAACGACTCCACCGGCGTGATCGACGTCGTGATCCGCCCCGACGACCCGAACACGATCTTCGCCGCCACCTGGCAGCGCGTTCGGCGCGTGAGCGGCTCGTTCCTTTACGGCGAAGGAAGCGCCGTCTGGCGCAGCCGCGACGGCGGCGACACGTGGGAGCGCCTCGGCCCCGCGCACGGCCTGCCCGACCCCGAAAAGCAGCGCCGGTTCGACGGACGCGTGCACATCGGACGCATCGGGCTGGCCCTGTGCCGCGATCATCCCGACGTGCTGTACGCCCTCTTCACCGACGGCGCGGGCTACCTCGGCCTCTATCGCACGGACGACGGCGGCGACACCTGGCGCGACGCCGACCCGAACCGGGGCGTCGCGCAGGGCCTCGGCGGCTTCAGCTGGTACTTCGGGCAGGTCCGCGCACATCCGACGAACCCGGACGTCGTCTACGTGATGGACGTGCTCCTCATGCGCTCCGGCGATGGCGGCGCCACCTGGACCACCACGCCCGGCATCCACGTCGACCATCACGCGCTCACCTTCTTTCCCGACGACCCCGAGACGCTCCTCAACGGCAACGACGGAGGCGTCGCGCGCTCGACCGACGGCGGCGAGACGTGGACACGCGCGGGCGACCTGCCGAACACGCAGTTTTACGAGATCGCCTTCGACCCGAGCCATCCGGAGCGTCTCTATGGCGGCACGCAGGATAACGGAACCGTCCGCACGCTCACCGGAGCCCTCGACGACTGGACGAAGATCCTCGGCGGCGACGGCTTCTACGTGGTCATCGACCCCGAAGACCCGAACCGTATCTATGCCGAAACGCAGGGGGGCAACCTCCGGCGCTCGCAAACCCTCACGCCTTCCTTCGTTTCGGTGAAAACCGGCATCGACCCGGATGAAAAGACGAACTGGGACGCGCCCCTCGTGATCGACCCGAAGGACCCGGCGGTGCTCTATACGGGCACGAACCGCGTGTATCGCACCACCAACCGCGCCGCCACGTGGACGGCCATCAGCGACGACCTGACGAAAGGCGCCTATCCGCTCCTCGGCACGATCAGCGCGATCGCCGTCGCGCCCTCGGACTCCGACGTCCTTTACGCCGGAACGGACGACGGCAACGTGTGGGTCTCGGACGACTACGGCGCAACCTGGCGCGACGTCACGGGGACGCTTCCCACGCGTTGGGTCACCCGCATCGCCGTGCATCCGGTACAGGCGCGAACGGCGTACGTGAGTTTCTCCGGCCTCAAATGGAAGAGCGCCGAGCCGCACGTCTTCCGCACGCGCAACCTCGGCGCGACGTGGGAGGACGTCTCGGCGGGGTTGCCCGAGGCTCCCGTGAACGCGCTCGCCGTGGACCCCGACTTCCCCGAGGTGATCTACGTGGGCACGGACGTGGGCGCCTACGTGAGCCCCGACGAGGGCCGCTCCTGGCAGGCGCTCATGGACGGACTGCCCTTCGTCGTCGTCAACGACCTGAAGTTCATCCCGGACGAGCGCGTGCTCCTGGCCGGAACGCACGGGCGCGGCATCTACCGGCTCGATCTGTCGAATCTGACGGACCTCGTCACCGCCGTGGAGCCGTCCGAAGCGCCGTCCTCCGCGCCCGCACTCGAACCCGGCTTCCCCAACCCGTTCTCCGGGGAGACGACGCTCGCCTTCACGCTCCCTGCAGCCGAGCGCGTGCGCCTGGCCGTCTATGACGCGCTCGGACGGCGCGTGCGCATCCTCTTCGACGGCCCCGCGCCTGCCGGAACGACCCGCCTACGCTGGGACGGCGCCGACGGCGGAGGGCGGCCCCTGGCCGCCGGCGTCTACCTCGCCCGCCTCTCGACACCCGATGGCGGGAGCCGCTCCGTCACGCTGTCGCTCGTCCGGTGAACCCCACGGCGCGATGGCCCGTACAGAATGCTTCGCCCCGCGACGTTCACCCACCCCTGATGCCGATGCTGCGCGACGTACTCTCCCGATTTTCCCGGCCGCTCTCCCGCATGCTCCTGCGCACCGTCTCTTTCAACGACCCCTGGCAACGCTTCCCCAACGACGTCCCGCTGGCCCTCTACGGCAAAGGCGCTCAGCGCGACTTCTCGTGGTATTTCGAGGGAGAGAGCCGCGTGTCCGTCTCGGGCATAGAGGAAATGCTGGCCTGGCTGCGCGGATGCGCGTACGTGCGGGACATGGAGCTCTTCCACGACGTCGATTTCTGGCAGCACCCGCTCACCTTCGAGCAGCTGCGCCGGGGCGACTGTGAGGACTTCGCTCTGTGGTCATGGCGGAAGCTCGTTGAGATGGGGCATGACGCCGAGTTCGTGGCCGGGCGTTGCGCCGCGCGCGGGCTTCAGGGGCCGGGGCACGCGTGGGTGCTCCTCCGAGGGCCCGACGGCGTCTCGCTCCTCGACCCCGTCCTCCGGAACGGCTGCGACGGCCTCCGCCCCCTCGACGACGTGCGCCACGCCTACGTCCCCGAGGTCTCCGTAGACGCGCGCCTGAACCGGTACGCTTATGCAGGTTTCTATCTGATCCGCCGATCCGGGGACGAGGCCGAACCACCTGCCGAAGCCGCGTCCGAGACCCCGACGGTCCTCGCCCCCTCCCGGTCGTGACGCTCGCCAGGAGAGCGGCCCGGCAAAGTAAGGCGTAATAATTGTGAGCGTACGCCCCACCTGCCCCCTCTTTCTCATGGGGAAGGCGGGTTTTTTCGGCGCGCACGGTTATTTTCACCCGCTATGAGCCCTTCCGTGACCTATCGCCTGTTGACCCGGAACCAGTGGCGAACGTTCTTCCGTTCGCTCAAGGCCCGGCAGAACCTCTTCGTGTGGGCCGTCTTCGCGGTCATGGGACTGTATGTGAGTTTCACTTTGATCGTGCTCGGCCTGTACTTTGATCTTTTTGCAAGCCGGCTCGCGCCGGGGCATCTGCCCGTCGCCCTCGTGAATGCGTACGCGCTTCCGGCGTTCTTCGGCCTGTTCACGCTCCGGTTTCTGTTTCAAAAGACGCCGAGCCTGAAACTCCGGCCCTACCTCCATCTCCCCATCGCGCGGTCTCGGCTCGCCCTTTTTTTTCAGGCGACCTCGCTGCTGAGCCTGCACAACGTGTATCCCCTGCTCTTCTTCGTGCCGTTCTGGGGCCGGTACGTCCTCGGAACGTACCCGTCGGCGGGAGCGGCGGCATGGCTCGCGGGGGTCGTGTGCGCCCTCGTCGCCTCCAACTTCGCCAACCTGCTCATCCGTTCGGTCCTCACGCGCCATGAGACCCGTTTTCTTCTGACGATGGGCGGCTTCCTCACGCTCGTCTACCTCGATGAACGCTTCGGCTACCACCTTGCGCAGACCGCCTCGACCGCCCTTTTCGACGCGCTCCTCCACGACAGCACGGCCGCGCTCCTGCTCGTGCTCGCGCTCCCCGTCTGGCTCGCCGTGGCTTCCCACCGGATGCTCCTTCAGCGCCTCCGCACCGAAGAGCGCGTCCGGCCCGCGCGACGGAACACCTGGCGCCTCCCCTGGCTCGAAAACGCCGGGCCGGTGGGGCAACTGCTCCTCCTCGAAGCGCGGATGATGTGGCGGAACCGCCGTCCCCGGCACTATCTGCTCATCTCACTTCTCTTCTCCACGCTGTACCTCCTCTTTTTCCTCGCCAACCCCGCCGTGAAAGACGGATTCCTCCTCGGAGCCGTCATCGGGCTCTTCGCTTCCGGGGGCTTCGTGCTCAACTACGGGCAACTCATGTTCAGCTGGGAAAGCAGCTATTTCGACGGCCTGCTCGCCCGAAACGTGAGCCCCGGAAAGCTCATCCTCGCCAAGCTTTTGCTCCTTCAGGGTTCGTGCCTGGCCCTTTTCCTCCTCAGCCTGCCCCTTTTCCTCTGGTTCCGCCCCGACCTTCTGGGCCTGCACGCGGCCTTTCTCTTCTACAATGCGGGCGTGACCACGGTGGTGGTGATGACGCTGGCCCTCCGCAATCGAAGGCCGGTCGATGCTTCGAAGAGCGGCGGATTCTTCAACTACGAAGGCTTCTCCGCGGCGCACTGGCTCTGGTTCGTCCCCACGGCCCTCCCTCCGACCCTCTTCCTCTTCTTTTTCCGCCACGCCCCGCAAAGCGGTCTGATCATCCTCGGCGCGCTGGGTCTGGCGAGCCTCTTGCTCGTGCGCCTGTGGGTCGCGTATTTTGCCTCACGCTTCACGCGCCATAAATTCGCCATGGCCGAAGGATTCCGTCGCTGACATGACCCTAGACGTTCTCGGACTCAAGAAAACCTACGGCGAGCACTGCGCGCTCGACGTCCCCGCCCTCCGCATCGAGGAGGGCGAGATCGTGGGACTCGTGGGCAGCAACGGCGCGGGGAAAACGACCTTCCTCCGCCTCGTGCTCGACCTCCTTCCGGCCACCGAAGGCGAGGTCCACATCGACGGGCGCAACGTCGCCGGAAACGACGCGTGGAAAGCTCACACCGGCTCCTACCTCGATCCCTCGTTCCTGATGGATTTCCTGACGGTGGACGAGTACCTCGACTTCATCGGAAGCATCTACGGCCTCTCGAAATCCGAGGCGGCCGTCGCACGGAGGCCGTTTCAGTCGTTCTATCCGGACGAGGTCTTCGGAGAGACGACCCGGTTCATCCGCGACCTTTCGATGGGCAACGCCAAAAAGATCGGCCTCATCGCCGCCATGTTCGTTCGTCCGCGCCTGTTGTTGCTCGACGAGCCTTTCGCCAACCTCGACCCTCCCTCACAGATCCGGCTGAAACAGCTCCTGCGCATGCTCCATGCGGCCCACGGCACGACGATGATCATCTCCAGCCACGACCTCGTCCACGTCACCGAGGTATGCAAACGGATCACCGTGCTCGAAGCCGGGCGCATCGTGCGCGACCTCTCCACGTCCGACGCCACGTTGCAAGAGTTGGAACAATACTTCGCGTCCTGAGGAGCGCGGAACCGGCGACGCCCGCGAAAAGAAGCGAGATGTTTGCTCCGGCGCGTCGGGGCATCAGTCGGAGCCGCGCGAGGGCTTGACGCGAACCGAATGCGCCGTTCCGGCGGCCGACGCCCACTTTTGGGCTTCGATGAGCGCCGGGCACTGTTCACAGCGCTCCGTCCGATCCGTCACCGCAAAGGCTTCCCGCTCGTTCAGCGGGCACAGCGCATAGGGCGGCACCCCGTCGCCGCCGAGGGCCGTCGGCGTCTCGCCCTCGTCCCCGACAAGCTGAGACACCGCCACCTCGGCCAGCGCCTCGATGAAGAGCGGGTGACAATTCAAAGCCGAGGAGACCTCATAATGACGGATCCCGGCACGCTCTGCCTCCTCGCGCAGCTTCACGTCGAGCTTGTACGTCGTTTCGAGGCAATCCAGCACGAACGTGATCGGAACCACGAGCACGGCGTCGTGTCCGGCCTGCGCCAGCTCCTGCACCTTCTCCGACGTGCCGGGCGTCAGCCACTCGGCCAGCCCCAGCTTGCTCTGAAAAGCGACGTGGAAGGGGTGGTCGTTCCCCCGGTATTTCATCACCCGGTCCACGGTGCTGTGGATGAGGCAGCAGTACGGATCGTGACGCTCGGTCATCTCGCGGAGGGGCGTGCCGTGCGCGCTGAAGACCAGATGCACCCGGGCGCGCACCCCACGCGGAAAGCGCTGAAGGGCCTCGTCGATGCGTTCGCTGAGCGCCTGAATATACTTGGGATGGGCCGCATATTCGAAGACGTACGTCGTCGGCCACGATGGGATTTCACCGGCCTGTCCGAGCGTCCACCAGTAGACCAGAGAGGAGCCGGAGGTGCTTTTCGAGTACTGCGGATACAGCGGGAGCAGGACGACGTGCGTGATGCCCTCGGCTTCCATCTGCCGGGCCGTCTCCTCGCTCGAAGGCCGCCCGTATCGCGCGGCGAGATAGGTCCGGAACTCGATTCCGCCGTCCGCCCCGAAGCGCCGGTTCAACACCGTCTCGAGGACCCGCGCCTGTTCGTTGGCGAACCGGTTGATGAGCGAACGCCCGCCGATGGCCTCGTATTCCTTGCCGACGGACTTCGAGAGCGCCGCCGCCGCCATGCGGCAGAGCATCGGACGCAGGACCTTGCCCAGCGGAAGATCGACCAGCGCCGGATCCATGAACAGGCGGTTGAGATAGGGCGCGATGTCGTCTCGTCCGCTCGGTCCTCCGGGATAAAGCAACACCACCCCGACGCGATCGCCACGGCTCACGGTAAGCGGACCGGAAGGGAAATAGCCCCCCGTTACGAGCCGTCCGTCATACCTGTACCTGCGCAAAAATTCTCGCGGCGTCATGGCCCCACGTCTTTCGTGTCCCCCCCTGCATCTCTCTCCTCTCTTTGGTACAAAGAATTTAGTCTACCCAGTTCCACCGGGTCATTGAAGTTTTCAATAATCCCCGGAGGCCTCCGGATCGCTATTTCTTCTCGAAAACAGCGTTTTTTGCACCTTCTCCGCGCCTCTCCGAACGCCACGGAATCGACGCTCGTGCGTCCGAAATCGTCGCGTGCTATATTCCTTCCGGGTATCGACCGGCTCCGGCGATTCATAACCCGGACATCGTTCACGGTCCCCGAAAGCGTCCTCCCGCGAACCTTTCACGTCCTTTTACGCATGGTCATCATCGAACGCGCGCCCGCACAAGAGGAGATCCTGGACTTCATCGACGACGGGATCCGCCAGATCCGGGCTTCCGGCGCGGAAGCGAAATACATCCTGATCGGCCGGGAAGCGTATCACACGTTCCGCCACGCGATGGCCGAGCGCCTTCACCGCAAGCCGAAGCATTTCGAGACGTACCAGTACCTCCCGGTCGTGCTCGACCCGTTCCGAACGGACGGCGTCTGTGTGGTGCCGGGGCCGGGCGAGTGCTCCCGAGGCGTACAGACGTACCGCATCGACGAGTGAGCGGCCTTCACGCCGAGGCGAGCAAGCGCGCGACTTCGTCGCGGAAGCGGCGGCCCCACGCGGCGGGCGGCGGCGCGGACCAGCGCATCGGCTCCTTTCGCGTCGGGTGTGTGAGCCCCAGCAGGTAGCAGTGAAGCGCCAGGTTTCGCCCGTCGAGTTCACGGGCGGCGCCGTATCGGACATCGCCGAGGATGGGGTGGCCCCGATGCGCCATTTGCACGCGGATCTGATGCGGACGCCCCGTGGCGAGCGCCACCTCCACGAGGCTCAGTCCCTCTGCCGTGCCGAGCACCCGCCAGCGCAGTTCAGCCCGTTTCGCCCCCGGATAGCTCTCCGGCACGACGCGCACCGTCCGCCCCTCTTTCACAAGGTGATCGACGGCCGCCCCCGCGCCCTCCCACCGCCCCTCGACGAGCGCGAGGTAGCGCTTCTCCGGCGTGCGCTTCCGAAACTGCTCGGACAGACGCGCCGCCGCCTTCGACGTGCGCGCCAGCGCCATCACCCCGGACGCCGGACGGTCGAGACGGTGCACGAGCCCGAGAAAGACATTGCCCGGCTTCCGGAACCGCTCTTTGAGAAAAGGCTTGCCGAGGGTGAGCACGTCCACGTCGCCCGTGCGATCGGCCTGTGAGAGCAAACCCGGCGGCTTGTTGATGACGAGCAGGTGGTTGTCGAGATAGAGCACGTCGAGCTTCATAGCCGCGCCAGCGCCTCACGGTCGGCCTTCTTCAGGCTGGCCGTGACGAGTGCATACGAGTGATCGACCAGTTCCCGCACGAGGTCGTCCGGCACGTCGCCGTCGAGCCGCAGGGTGTTCCAGTGCTTCTTGTTCATGTGATAGCCCGGCTCGATGGCCTCATACCGCTCGCGGAGGTCGAGCGCGCGCAGGGGATCGCACTTGAGGTTGACGCTCAGCGGCAACCGCGTCAGGTTGATGAGCGCGAACATCTTCCCCATCACCTTGAAGACGAGCACGCCTTCGCCGAAGGGCATGCCCTCGGTGACGCCTTTGCGAGCGTGGCAATACCGGTACAGACTTTCGACGTCCATGACGCCCCTCCTTCGCTCATTCCGTGGCGTGCTCGAGCGCGGGCTCGGCGGGCGCGTCGCACGCGTCGCACAGCGCATCGGCCACCGCCTCTCCCGCCGCCAGATCCGCAACCCAGTCCCGGAAGCGCCGCCCGTTCACCTCGTACGTGTAAAACTCGGGGCGTGAGAGGATCGTGTGCACCGTACCCGGGGCGAGGTACGCCCGCACGTTGTCCACCTCGCGGTCGATGTCCGCCTGATTGGCCCGGATCAGGGATACGAGCGGGGCGTCCGTCTCCCCCGTGAGCCCGAGGAAGAAGCGCTGCACCTCGTCGTCGGCGGCATCGTAGCGGGCAAAGCGGATCTCCGGATGCCGCCGGGCGGCGGCCACGTAAAGGGCTTCGTACGAAAAGTTGTCCGGGGTGATGTGCGTGAAGCCCGGCGTCTGAGACACCACCTCGATGACGCCCCACCGGTCGTCGATCTGCCGGGCCGTATCGTTACGCCGATAGCCGCCGGCGGCGTCGCCGAGCTGGGCCGTGCGCGCCTCCGGATAGCGGTCGGCGACGATGGAGGCATAGTACGGCGAGGGAATGGCGCCGGCGCTGCTGCCCGTCACGAAGATCGCCTGCGGCGTGCGGAAATTCTCGAACGTCCAGTCGAGCACGGCGCGCGCATTGACGGCCCCCTTGTGCCGGATCGTCACCGTATGCGCTTCGGTGCTGTCCGTGGCAGCCACCTCGTACGTCGTCACCCGGTCGCCGAGATGCACGTCGGCGGTGCAGTACGGGACAAAGACCATACTGTATCCGGCGAACGGGTTGTCGGGGTTCTCCAGATCAAAGATGCCGTTTCGATGAGCGGGGTTGTCCTTCTCGTCCACCGTCGGATCGTACGTAGGCTTCGCCTGAAGGTCGCACGTCTCGCCGGTCCAGCACGCGCCGCCGCCCTCGAAGTGAATGAGCAATTTTTCCGGGTCGCCGCGCCGGACGAAGAACGCATACTCGCTCCCGTCCGAGCACGTGGTCGCTCCGCCGGGCGCGAGACGGTTCCACCCGTCGGCGAGCGCCGCGGCCGCCTCGCCGAGCGGCTCGGGGCGGCGGCACGCCGACAGAGTCAACAACACAACGACAATCCATAAGAGCGCGTGACGGTGGATCATGGCGTCTTCTCGATGATTGGGACAGGAAAAGCCCGCCCGGCCCTTGCCGGCGGAGCCGATTAAAATAGGAGGATTTCGGAGAAAAGCCACCCGTCGGCTCGCACTTGCCTGAAAAGCCGCCTGCCGCCGCCTGCCGCCGCATCACCCGCTTTTCTCGCCCGGCGTCTCCCGGACGGCCTGAACCTCGAGCATGACCTCGACCTCTTCGCCTACGAGCAGACCGCCCGTTTCGAGGACGCTGTTCCACGTCAGGCCGAAGTCTTTCCGGTTGATCCGCCCTTTCGCTTCGAAGGCGACGCGCTCCCGCCCCCGGAGGTCCACCGCTTCTCCCCGATAGATCACCTGAAGCGCAAGGGGCCGCGTGACGCCGTGCAGGGTGAGTTCGCCGAGGAGCACGAACGTATCGACGGTGACGTCGCGGACGCCGGTGCTCGTGAAGATGATCTCGGGAAAACGCTCGGCTTCGAGGAAGTCGGTGGAACGGAGATGGGCGTCCCGCTCTCCATCGCCCGTATTGACCGAGGCCGCCTCGATCCGCGCCTCGACCCTCAGGCTGCTCAGAGAGACCGGATTCATGTGGATCGCCGCCGTATATCGGTCGAAGCGCCCGACGACTTTGCTGAAGCCGAGGTGCCGCACGCGGAACTGCACACACGAGTGCACGGGGTCCACGGTGAAGACGTCTCGTTTAACGGCCCTTTCATGCATGGCGGTCTCTCCTACCCGATGGCGTATTCCGGTCTCATAACGCTATAATTTTGGGTGGATCAAACGCGCAAAGGTTACATTTGAAATTCGCACTCCGTTCCACCGCCCTCTGTTCTCACGCGCTCGGCATGCTCCGCGTGGAAACGCCGTCAGGGAAGCCCGTTGCCCCATCGATGCGTCCCATGCCTCGTCGACTGCCCCCCCGGCGGCGCTTCCCGGACGCGAGCCGAACCGTGAGCCCGCTCCTCCCTACCAGAGATGTTCGCCGAAGAAGGTCACGGTCTTCGCCCAGGCGTCGGTGGCGGCGGCAGCGTTGTATCGGGAGCCCGAAGGGTTGGCGAAGGCGTGCCCGGCATCTTCATAAACATAGATCTGCACGTCTTTGCCGAGGTCTTTGAGCGTCTTTTCGAAAGCCCGCACCGTCTCGAGGGGGATCCCCCGGTCCTGTCCTCCGAAGAAGCCGAGGATCGGCATTTCCAGCGTCGCGAGGCGGTCCGGATCGGTGACGAGGCGACCGTAATAGATGACGACGCCGTCGAGTTCGGTCGGGAGCGCGAGGGCCGTGTTGAGCGACATGCCGCCGCCGAAGCACCATCCGATGGAGGCCACGCGGGGCGCGTGCCCGGCGTTCGTGAGGTAGGCATACGCCGAGGTCAGGTTCGCCGTGGCGGCGTCCGGGTTCTGGAGGGCGGCGCGCATGAGCCGCTGCGCCTCGCCCGGCTCGGAAGCCACCTCGCCGCCGTAGAGGTCCACCGCCAGGGCGCGGTAGCCCTCCCCGGCGATCCGCTCTGCCATCTTCTTGATGTTGTCGTTGAGCCCCCACCACTCGTGGATGACGATGACGCCCGGCAACCCCGTTCCGGCTTCGAGACCGTGCGCCGCCGCCACCGAGTCCGCATGGGCGGGCGCGGCCATGAACCCGACCACCGGCTTCCCGTCCACCATGCCGTACTCGACCGTCTCCGTGACCACCGGGATGGCGGCGGGCCGAACGATCCCCGTCGGCTCGGGCACGTCGTCGGCGTGTTCGCGGGCCATGCGCCCGGTGTAGTCCTCGACGGCGCGTTCGGCCTCTCCGGCGCAGGCCGTCACGAGCAAAAAGAGCAAGAGAGAGGCGGCGGGGAGAAGCATGATCCGGCGCATGGCGACCTCCGGTAGGCTGGGTTGGACATCGATGTCTAAAGGCGTCTTTTCGGCGCATGGGACGGGGGGCTTTTTTCGGGACGAAAGCCGCAAAAAAACACCCCGGGCGCGTACGTGACGCCCAACCTACGCGCTGTCCGGCTAACTCGCAAGGCGTCTTTCCCTCCGGAGACAATGTTCCGGCGGATGTCGTATTTTGCCCGACGTGAATCGACTGCCGCGCTTCCTCCACCCGAGGGATGATGATGCCGAGAACCGCCGCGCCGCCCGTTCCGTCCGGTGAAGGACCCGAAGAGCTCCCGTTCGCCCATGAGGTGCGGCGGAAGATGCTTCATCTGCTGGCGCTCGCCGTGCCGGCGGGCATGGCGCTTCTGGGCAAGCCGGTCCTCTTCGTGCTCGCGCCGCTCGCGCTCCTGGCGCTGACCGCGGATCTTTTGCGCGTGCGCGCGGCCTGGTTCCGTCGATGCATCGAGCGTTTCTTCGGCGCGATGATGCGGCGGAGCGAGCGGCCACCGCTCGGCGGACCGGTGTCGGTCAACGGGGCGACGTGGGTGCTCGTCTCGGCGACGCTGCTCACGCTGCTCTTCCCCATCGACATTGCCGCGCCCGCGCTGGCGGTGTTCATGGTGGGCGACGCCGCCGCCGCGCTCGTGGGCCGCCGGTGGGGACGCCGGCGCTGGCCGGGGGGATCGCGCACGGTCGAGGGCACGCTGGCCTTCCTCGCCGCCGGACTGCTCACGACGGCCTTCATGCCGAGCCTGCCCTTCGGCGTCGGCGCGGCGGGCACGGCCGCCGCCGCCGTGGCCGAGGCCCTCCCCGGCCCCCTCAACGACAACCTCCGCGTCCCGCTCGTCCTCGCGACGGTGATCTTCGTGCTCGAACGCTTCGTGCTCGGCATCGACGCGCCGCTCCTCGCCTGGTGACCTCCTCCAACCCCTGATCCTCCCGCAAACGTCATGGCCAAACACAAAGGAAATGCTCTCAAGCGTCTGGCGGCGCTCGAACCCTTCCCCGAGCCGCCGATCCTCCACGTGCGCTATCCCGTCATGCTCATGCACGGCTTCGGGATGATGGCCGCCTTCCGGCGCGGCGGCATGCTCCATCCCATCGCACTCCGCCTCCGGGAACAGGGCGTCTGGGCCTATGCGCCGAACGTCGCGCCGTACGAGACGGTGCCCGTACGGGCGCAGATGTGGAAGGAGCGTCTCCTCCACGTGCTCGAAGAGACGGGCGCCGACCGCGTCAACCTCATCGCGCACTCGATGGGCGGCCTCGACGCGCGCTATCTCATCTCCGAACTCGCCATGCACCCGGTCGTCGCCTCGCTGACCACCGTCGCCTCCCCGCATCGCGGCACCGCCCTGGCGAACATCGTGCTCGAACAGCCGGAGCGGATCCACTCGTGGCTGGCGGGGCTGGCAAACTGGATGAGCACCGCCGCCATGGAAGAGGCGTCGGCTGATTTCAGCGGAGCCGTCGCCGAACTGACGCCGGAATACGTGGAGGAAACGTTCAACCCGGCCGTGCCCGACCATCCCTCCGTGCGGTACTGGTCGTATGCCGGGCGGGCGGGCAAGGGGACGGACGTGCCGATAAGCCCGCTCCTGCGCCCCCTGAACGCTCTTCTCTATGCCCGGGACGGCATCAACGACGGCTTCGTGGCCCTCGCCCGCGCACAGTGGGGCCACTACCTCGGCGCCCTCGACGCAGACCACGTCCAACAGATCGGCCTCGACTTCGCCTCCCGAAACGACTTCGACGCCCACGCCTTCTATCGCTCCGTCGTGGAAATGCTCGCCCGTGAGGGGCTGTGAGAGGCTCGTCCGGCGGCCCCGGGTAAGGGGGCTCACTCGCGCTCGAGGTCAGGAGCACCCGGACAATCCTCGCCCTCTTGGCTTTCTTCCCGCGATTCCTTTCTTTCCGTTATCCCGAACCCGAACCCCTTTCACACCGCACCCTCCATGAACGCCCGTTCCCGCACGCTCTTTCCCCCTCTCTTCTTCGTCTCTATGCTCTTCTTCGCGTGGGGAGGCTTTTCCGAAGCCCGCGCACAGATCTGCCCCGGCGACACCGGCGAGACGCTCATCACCTGCCTTCAGGGCGCCTTCACGCCGGCCACCGTGCTCGACATCGATCAGGCGCGCGACACCCTTTTTGCCGTCATCTCCCTCGAACCCGGCGACCTCGTGACGGACGTGTACACGAACCTCACGATCATGCTCGACCCGAATGCCGACCCGAACACCGACGCGCTCGGCAAGGGGCTGAACGTCGAGCACACCCTGCCGCAGTCGAAAGGAGCCACCGAGGGCACCCCGGCGCACAGCAACCTCCACAACCTCTTCCCCGTGTGGATCACCGCGAACTCGGACCGCTCGAACTTCCCCTTCGGTGAGATCGACGACGCGAACGTCGATTCGTGGTATTGCAACGGCGCGAAGACCTCGACCGCTCCGCCCGTGGACGAGCGCGCCGCGTGCAGCAAGTTCGACAACGAAACGCTGACCTTCGAGCCGCCGGAAGCGCATAAGGGCAACGCCGCACGAGCCGTCTTTTACATGTACACGATCTACCGCGCGCAGGCCGACGACGCCTTCTTCGATGGGCAAAAAAACATCCTTCGCACGTGGCACGACCAGGACCCGGCCGACGCCGATGAGATCGCCCGCGCAGACCGCATCGCCACGTATCAGGACGGCCTGACGAACCCGTTCATCACCGACGCCACGCTCGTCGACCGCGCCTTCTTCTCCGGCACGACCACCGGCGACGTGTTCCTCAGTGAGATCCGCATCGACGAGCCGGGAAGCGACGTGGACGAATACTTCGAGCTCGAGGGGCCCGACGGCACGGCGCTCGACGGCCTGACGTACCTCGTCATCGGCGACGGCGCCGGCGGCAGCGGCGTCATCGAGGCCGTCGTCGACCTCTCCGGGCAATCCGTCCCCGCGAGCGGCTTCTTCGTCGCTGCCGAAGCCACGTTCACCCTCGGATCGGCAGACCTGACGACGACCCTCGACTTTGAAAACAGCGACAACGTCACGCACCTCCTCGTCGACGGCTTCACCGGCTCCGACGGGCAGGACCTCGACACCGACGACGACGGCGCGCTCGACGCCACGCCGTGGACGAGCATCGTGGACTGCGTGGCGCTCATCGAAGACGCGGCGGGCGGCGACAAGGTCTATTGCGCCGAGACCATCGGCCCCGACGGCACGTTCGTCCCCGGGCACGTCGCGAAGGTCGGCGGCGTGTGGGCCATCGGCGCATTCGACCCCGTCGGCGGCGACGACACCCCCGGCGCGCCCAACGCCGTGCTCCCGGTGGAGTTGACCACGTTCACCGCCCGCCTCGACGGCGACGAAGCCCTCCTCGCCTGGCAGACCGCCTCCGAAACCAACAACGCCGGCTTCGAGGTTCAGACCCGAACCGACGGCCCGTGGCGATCCCTCGGCTTCGTATCCGGCGCAGGAACCACCACCGAGGCCCGGAGCTACGCCTTCCGCGCCGGCGGCCTCGCTCCCGGAACGCATCGCTTCCGCCTCCGGCAGCTCGACTTCGACGG